>CAYPHP010000121.1:0-8639 GCA_964410045.1 uncultured Acidobacteriota bacterium
CGTCCCAGCCGGTGCCGCCGTATTTCATCGGCTATCAGATCACCGACAGCCAATCGGTGAGCGTGGTCAGCACGTTTGGAGCGTTGCTTAGCAGCAACGAAAACCGCCGCCGGATCCTGGATCTGGATCTGCGGGTCGGCGATTACGCCTTCGATAACACCCACGCGCTGCGTGGGGCGGGCGGCGGCACGGACCGGTTTTCGTCCAGCACTCAAGTGCCCATCGATGACGATCCGCAGGCGCTGCGCAACCTGCTCTGGCTGCAGACCGACCGCCGTTACAAGCGCACCGTAGAGATGCTGGCCCGGGTAAAGGCCAACGCCCAAGTGCGCGCGGAGCAGGAAGACAAGTCCGACGATTTTTCCCGCGAGCCGCCCGAGAAGTACGCGGAAAAGCCCGCGCCCCTGCGCGTAGACCGCAAGGTCTGGGAAGACAAGATCCGCAAGTACAGCGCGCCGTTCAGCCGCCATACCGACATTACCGAGGCCCGCGCTTCGCTCTCCGCCAGCGCCGAGACCACCTGGCTGGTGAACAGCGAAGGGACTGAGGTGGAAACCGCGCAGACCACCTACCAGATTTCGGTGTCCGCCAGCGCGCGGGCCGCGGACGGCGTAAGCCTGCCGCGTTACGAGACCTTTGCGGCCACCACTCCCGAAGGATTGCCCGACGACGCCACGATCCTGAAGGCCGTGGAACGTATGATCGCGGACTTGCTGGCGCTGCGCGTGGCCCCAGTGATTGATCCCTACACGGGGCCGGCGCTGCTCACGGGCCGCGCGGCAGGCGTCTTCTTTCACGAAGTTTTCGGGCACCGCATCGAGGGGCATCGCCAGAAGATCGACACGGAAGGCCAGACCTTCAAGAAGCAGATCAAGCAACCCGTGCTGCCGGCGACATTCTCGGTCTATTCCGATCCCACATTGCGCCGCCAGGGGGCCATCGATCTGGTGGGCGCTTACCGCTACGATGACGAAGGCGTCAAGGCGCGGCGCGTGACCGTGGTGGAGAAAGGCGTGCTGCAGAACTTTCTGATGTCCCGCGCGCCGATCGATGGATTTCCAAAGTCCAACGGACACGGCCGCAAGCAGGCCGGCTTCGCGGTGGTGGCCCGCCAATCGAACCTGATCGTCGAGGCCGCCAATCCCGTGCCTCGCGCCCAGCTCAAGAAGATGCTGCTTGAAGAGGTCAGCAAGGCCGGCAAGCCGTTCGGCCTGCTCTTTGACGATATTCAGGGCGGCTTCACGCTGACCGGTCGCTCCATGCCCAACGCGTTTAACGTGATGCCGATCATGGTCTACCGCGTCTTTCCCGACGGCCGGGAAGAGTTGGTGCGCGGCGTGGATCTGATCGGAACGCCGCTCAACGCGTTCTCCAGCATCATGGCTGCCGACGATCAGCCCGCGGTATTCAACGGGATCTGCGGCGCGGAGTCCGGCGGCGTGCCGGTGTCAACGGTCGCCCCGGGCCTGCTGCTCTCACAAGTGGAAGTTCAGAAGAAGGCCACAGGCAGGGAACGACCGCCGTTACTGCCTCCGCCGCCCAGAGGAACCGCCGATGAACGCCGATAAACGCCGATGGCTGACGGCCTGCCTGTTCTGCGCCATGGCCATGCCCTTGTGGGCCGCGGATGCCGTGGTGATGAAGGCCATGCGCGACGAACTGGCGCGGTCCATGGAGCGGTTGAAGGAAGCGCAACTCGATACGCCCTACTTCATCGCCTATCGCGTCCGGGAGCGTCAGACACAGTTCGCCGCGGCCACTTTGGGTAGCCTGCTGCAGTCGAATGCCAGCCACTCGCGCTGGTTTGCTGTGGAAGTACGCGTCGGCAGCGCGGCGCTCGACAACACCAACTTCCTGTCCGCCGGATTTCAACCCTTTGTCGGCGCCGTGCAGTTGCCTTTGGATTCCGACTACCAGGAAATGCGGCGGAACATGTGGCTGTCCACCGACGCGGCCTTCAAGCAGGCGGTGGAGAACCTGGCCCGCAAGCGGTCCGCGCTGCAAAATCGCAACCGCACGGAAGACCTGCCTGATTTCAGTCCCCGCAAACCCGCCACCGGCGCCGACGACCGGGGAACCGTGACCGCGCCCCGCGCGGAGATGGAACGCCTGGCGCGCGAACTGTCCGCCGTGTTTCGCAACCAGCCGGCGGTCTACAACTCCCAGGTCAGCACCGGGATGGTCAACACCACCGATTACTACGTGAACAGTGAAGGAAGCTGGTTCACGCGAACGGTTCCGCAAGTGGTGGTGAACGGCGAGGCCGGGACGCAGGCCGAGGACGGCCTGCCGCTGGAAGACTATTATGCGATTTACGCGCGCGACTGGAAGAGTCTGCCGCCGCGCGAAGAACTGCTGGCGCGCACGCGCGAACTCGGCGACCGCGTGGTCCGCCTGCGGGACGCGCCCCTGCTGGAGCGCTACAACGGTCCGGTGCTCTTCGAAGCCCAGGCCGCCGCGGAGATCTTTGGCCAGGCCTTTGCTCCCCGGCTGCTGGCGGCGCGGCGTCCGTTTTCCGACAATCCCAACGTGGAGCGAGCGGTGGCCTCGGTCGAGAGTCCGTTCCTGGACAAGCTTGGCAGCCGGGTGCTGCCCGATTTCCTGAGCGTGTCCGACGATCCTACGGCCACGCTGCGGGAAGGCACGCTGTTATATGGCGGGTACCAGATCGACGACGACGGTATCCCCGCGGCAGCCAGGGTGCTGGTGGAGAACGGGGAACTGAAAACGCTGTTGGCCACGCGCGTGCCGATCCGCGGGCTCGCCGAGGGTTCCGGAAACCGGCGCGGCCCGGCAGCCATGCCCAGCAACGTGATTGTGACCGCGTCAAAGGGCCTGGAGGAGAAGGAACTGCGCGCGGAGTTTCTGAAGTTGGTTGCCAAACGGGGCCGGGAATTCGGCGTGGTCGTGCGCCGGGTCGGCAATCCGGCGTTCCGCTTCCAACGCGAGTTGCTGGCCAGCCTGGAGGCCGGCAATCGCGGCGAAGACCGCGTCGAGCCGGCCATCCTGGCGTACAAGCTCTACCCGGATGGGCGCGAGGAACTGATTCGCAACGCCCAACTGGCCGGCGTCAGCGCCGCCGCGTTCCGGGACATTGTGGCGGTCTCCCAGACCGCATCCGTCTACACCGCCCCATTCAATTCCCGAGGCGCGGGCTTTTCCCTGTCCGGCGGAACCACGCCGAATGACGTGTCCGTGCCGCTGGTCTCCTGGGTAGTGCCGTCGCTGGTGCTCGACGACGTCACCGTCCGCAAGCCAGGCGGAGAGATCCCAAAGCCGCCCATCGTACCCCGGCCCTGAAAAGAAAAAGGGCAGGCCCGGAGGCCTGCCCGACGAGGATTGGGGTAGGGGATTCGACGATTAAAGCATGATGCCGCGAAGCAGATGCTTGAAGGGATCGCGAATGCCGGTCTTACGCTCCGGCTGGGCCTTGCAGGGGGAAGGCGCGTTCCGCTTCGAGTCACCCGGCTTGGCCGTTGTCTTGGCCCGATCGGTCACATCCGGCAAGTAGACAAAGGCGGTGGTGGTGGTCTGACGATCCGGCGCCGGGGCGGTTACCAGGAGCGTGCCCGCGAGAACGCTCAAGCCCAGTATGCCGAACACTGCGTTCCGAAAGGTCTGGTATCTCATCGGTCCCTCATCCCCTTTGACGGCAATTGGCCTGCCATCCTCACACTGCTAAAGACGAACGACTTATCAGATCGTTAGCAGGTTATTTCCAGGCCGGGTGTCCGCTTGTGGGACGATCCTGGCCAAGGCCGAACACTCACCAGCGGTCTCACAGGATAGATACGGACGGTGCTGCAAGTTGTTTCAGAATTCTTTGTTAAGGGGCGGTTCAGGCCGTGGCCAGGTACTAGAACTACCTATGGTTAGCTAGTTTCTCTGTCACCTCGATCTCCGAAGGGGCATCATAGGCTTCATGGTTTCAGCGAAGTTTCTGGGCATAGGGGTCGTTCTGATGCTGGTGGTTCCGCTGCTGGCGGACGATCCGGCGCATCCGGACCTGAAAATCGACGGCAAGGTAGTCGGGCGCTACGCCAAGCCCAAGCCGGGCGAGTATTGCTCGCTCTGCTACGAACAGATCCATGCCAGCGACCTGGTCTACGTGGTCTGGGGCCAGCGGGTGGGGGTCCATGCGGGCTCTGAGGACCAGGACTTCCGCGCTGACCCCAAGAAGTGGATCGCGCATCTGCGTCCCGGCGGCGCTTTCCTGGGCGTGGAAGGGGCGCTGGATACCCCGCAGCAGGCGCTGTCAGACGTCTGGTTCGCGGGCGGATTCTACGTGCTGCTGGGCCTGGTCTTCGGAGCCATGTGCGCCCAAAAAGCCTTCCACTCCGGCTACTCTCCCGGCCGCTGGTTCGCGATGGGTATGGTGTTAAACGTCCTGGCCTACATCGCACTGGCCTTGAAACCCAAACGGGAGGTGTCGGCTGTAGCCGGCATTCCGGACGGATTGCGCAAGGTCGCCGCGACACTGGCGCCCATGCCTTGTCCGGGTTGCGGAGCGACCAATCATCCTTCTGCCGTGAAGTGTCTGGGGTGTGGCGCTGCCCTTCAGCCCCAGATGCTCTCCGAAGTGGAGAAGGTGAGCTAGCGATGCTGACCAAGCTCCGCGAGTCTTTGAACGCGATCCTGGCCAGCGGCGACATGCCCACACGCCGTCCGGCGCTGAAGGCCCACAACGAAAGCAATATTCCCGGCCTGTACATCATCGGCGACCTGGCCGGTGCGCCGGTGATCAAGCTGGCCATGGCCCAGGGCTTTGAGGTTGCGCAACACATCGCCTCGCGTCCTGACGCCAAGGCTGGTCAGGACGGCGTCTACGACGTGCTGGTGGTGGGCGCCGGCGCCGCCGGGCTGAATGCCGCGTTGTCCTGTCATGATCGCGGCTTGAAGGTTGTTGTCCTTGAAAAAGGTAAGGTCGCCAACACTATCGAGAATTTCCCGGAGAACAAGTGGGTCTACGCCGAGCCGGATTCCAGTCCGCCCAAAGGCAAGCTGTGGCTGGACGGCGCGCGCAAGGAAGACCTGGTCAAGCGCTGGCACGACATTGTCAGGGACAACCGGCTCGACGTTCGCACCGAAGAAGGACTCAAGTCGCTCGAGAAGAAGGACGGGCTCTTTCACCTCACCAGCGACAAGGGCGAGTATCGTTCGAAGCGCGTGATCCTGGCCACGGGGCAACGCGGTAATCCGCGCAAGCTCAAGGTAGCGGGCGAGGAGCAGGAGCACGTCTACCACCGGCTCTACAGCCCGCGTCACTACCACAACGAAGACATCCTGGTGGTGGGCGGCGGCAACAGCGCCGTGGAAGCCGCGCTGGTCCTCAGCGAGCAGAACCGCGTGCGCATCTCCTATCGCGGCTCCGACTTTGGACGCATCTTCAAGGACAACGAGCGTCTGCTGAACCAGGCGGTGGCGGAGAAGCGCATTGAGTTGCTGTTCAATTCCAACGTCAAGGAATTCAGCGGCAAGACCGCGATCGTCGAGATCGATCGCGGCGGAAATCAGGAGCGCATCACCGTCCCGTGCGACCACGCCTTCGTGCTCGTCGGCGCGGAGCTGCCGGTGAAGTTCCTGAAGTCTCTTGGCATCCGCCTGGAGAACGAGTGGGAAGGCAGCCTGCTTCGCGCCACGGCGCTCTCATTCCTGACGTTGCTGGGATTATGGCTGCTGAAAGGCGGGCAGACCACGGTCCCGCCGATGGCTGGCGGCCTTCTGTCGCTGGGCGCGCTCGGCGGACTGCTGGCGTTCGGTTTTCGCGGCGACCGTTATTCCTGGCTCGGCGTTTCGTTCCTGGTGTGGTACGCGATCTACGGAATCAAGTCGCCGGGCGACGGACATGAGTTCTGGCCGTTCACCGGCTGGGGCGCCAAGGCCCTCAGTGTCTTTGGACGCCCGGTGAGCTTCTGGTACACGGTGATGTACACCGCGCTGATGACCGTCTTCGGCGTCGGCGCCCTGAAGCGCTGGGGACTCGACCGCAAGGACAAGTTCCAGATCTGGCGCTACGCCTCGCTGCTGGGCTTCCAGTGGGTCTTCTTTTTCCTGATCCCTGAATTCCTGTTCCAGTGGGCGGTGAAGTATCAGTGGGTGGGCGCGCAACTGGCCGCCGACCCCAACTTCACGCAGCAGGCCTGGCGCAGCTACGGCGTGGTCTACGCCTGGCCGTTGTTCTTCTACCCGTTTTTCTACAACCCGCACAAGATCTGGCTCATCTGGGGTGTGCTGCTGACCTTCGTAGTGATCCCCGTGATGGCGCTGTTCTTCGGCAAGCGTTACTGCTCGTGGATCTGCGGCTGCGGCGGATTGGCCGAGACTTTCGGCGACCGCTGGCGGCATCTCGCCCCCAAGGGCCGGACATCCATCCGCTGGGAGTGGATGAATTACGTCGTGCTGGTCCTGGCCGTGGTCATCACGGGGATGATGCTCGTCAAAGACGCCTGGATGATCTTCGCCCAACCGGCTGAGCGGGCTCTGTACTACTACCACCTCTATATCGACATCTGGCTCGTTGGCATCCTACCGGTGACGCTGTATCCCTTCCTGGGCGGGAAGGTGTGGTGCCGGTACTGGTGTCCGCTGGCCAAGATGATGCACATGATGAGCAGCCTCTACACCAAGCTGGGCATCAGCCGCTTCGAGATCGTGGCCAACGACAAGTGCATCGGCTGCATGGAATGCTCGCGCAACTGTCAGGTGGGCATTGACGTGATGAGCTTCGCCCTGAAGCAGCAGCCGCTGAACAACGCGGTGTCGTCGTGCATCGGCTGCGGGATCTGCGTCACCGTCTGTCCCATGGACACCCTCAGCTTCGGCGACGGCAAGGGATTGGTCCAAATCAAGACCATGAAGCCCGAGATGGCTCACGTCTGACCTTCAGGTGGTCCACGGGCCTGCGGCCCGACGATCGGAAGAAATTTCTGTTTTGGAGTGCGGTGGCTTGCCACCGCCTTGGACGCCGAGGCTTGCCTCGGCGCCAGCAAGCTGGCGCCGGAAGAAAGCGGCGGCAAGCCGCCGCACTTCAAGGGCGAAACCCTCACCCTTAAGGCTGTCCGCCCTCTCTTAGGGCTTGACAACTAAAGTTGTCAATGCTACCTTCCTCTCGTGCTCGACATCCAAGTCATCGAAGATCCGGCCTCGGCCACGGTAGCCTTGGAGCCCACGCGGAGCCGACTCCTTTCCGAGCTGGCTGAACCCGCTTCGGCGGCGACCTTGGCCACCCGGGTTGGCCTGGCTCGGCAGAAAGTCAACTACCACCTGAACGCGCTGGAGGCGCACGGGCTGGTGCGGTTGGCTGAGAAACGCAAGTGGGGTGGGCTGACGGAACGGTTGCTCGTGGCGACGGCCGCCTCCTACGTCGTTTCGCCGAATGCCCTGGGCCCGGTCGCCGCGGATCCGAATCGTGAAATCGATCGGCTGTCCGCGAGCTATCTCATCGCTCTGGGCGCACGGGTGGTCCGCGAGGTGGGCGACCTTGTTCGTCGCGCGAACGAGGCGGGCAAACGCCTGGCAACCCTGGCGGTGGACACCGAGGTTCGCTTCCGTTCGGCGGCGGACCGGGCGGCTTTCAGCAACGAACTCACCGAGGCCATCACGAAACTGGTTTCGAAGTATCACGATGAATCCGCGCCCGGCGGCCGCGTGCATCGCCTGGTTGTCGTGGCGCACCCTCTGCCTCAGAAATCCAATCCCAAGGAGCCATCATGAGCGTGAAGAAAGAAGCATCTGGACGCCGTTCCATCCAGGTCGAAGTCGAAGTCCCCGGCACGCCGGAGGAAGTCTGGCAGGCCATTGCCACTGGTCCGGGCATTTCATCCTGGTTCGTGCCGACGGCGTTCGAGGAGCGCGACGGGAAGCCCGTCGCGGTCACGATGAATTTCGGCCCGGGCATGGAGTCCCGTTCCGTCGTGACGGCCTGGGATCCGCCGCGGATGTTTGCCGCGCAGGGCGAGGGCTGGGGTGGCTCGCCGCCCATCGCAACCGAGTGGAGCGTCGAAGCGCGCGCGGGTGGTGTGTGCCTGGTCCGGGTGGTGAATAGCCTCTTCGCCAGCACCGACGACTGGGACAACCAACTGGAAGGCACCGAATCCGGCTGGCCTGGCTTCTTCCGGACCCTGCGGATCTATCTCACGCACTTCCGCGGTCAGCGCTCCGCGATCATGCAGTTCGTGGTTCCCGTGGCGGGAACCGAAGCGGAGGCCTGGGAAGCGCTGACCGCGCCATTGGGGGTGAAAGGAGTGAGCGTCGGGCAGCGCTGGACGGCGCCTGCGGGTGTGCCGGCGCTCAGCGGAGTGGCGGAGTACGTCACCCAGAGTCCCTACGACGCCCTGCTGCGGCTCGACAAGCCGGGCCCGGGGGTCGCCGCACTGGGCGCCTTCAACTGCAGCGGCCAGAGCATGGTTGCGCTGAGCTTCTACCTTTACGGGGATCAGGCGGCCGGAACTGTCGCCGGCGTGACACCGCTCTGGCAAGCGTGGATTCAAGAACGCTTCCCGATGCCGTCGGAGCCGGTCAAGACTGAATGATCGTGGGGCAAGCATTCCTGCCTGCCCAATTCCGGGGGGCAGTGGGGGGCAGTGGGGACAGCCTGACCCGCACTGCTTCAATTGGGGAGGGGACAGATCAGGCTGACC
>CAYPHP010000122.1:0-8634 GCA_964410045.1 uncultured Acidobacteriota bacterium
TCGATGATGCAGAGGGTCTGGCCGGCCTCCACCGAGTCTCCAGGCTTAACGAACTGGAGCGCATCGGGATTCGGCGAGGAATAGAAAGTGCCGACGATGGGCGACTTGATGAAGTGCAGATCTTCCTGCGCTGCGGCCGCGGCGCCTGGCTCAGCGGGCGCCGGCGCCAGGTGGCCGGCAGGCGCGGCCGGGGCTGCTGGCATAGCCAGCGGCACGGCTACCGGCGGCAGAAGCACCTGCGGCGTCACCGGAGCGGCCAGTATCCCATTCTCTGCAGGACCCGGCCGCTTGATGCGCACCTTCACTCCCGAGCGTTCCAACTCAAACTCGGTGAGGCCCTTCTCGACCACTAAGGCGATCAGTTCCTTGATCTCTTTAAGGTTCATAGATTCGCTACAGTTCCAGCAACTCTCGCGGTGTGGGGGTCAGCAACTCCGCACTGGAGTCGCGCACCACTACCATATCCTCGATCCTGACGCCGCCGAAGCCCGGCAGGTACACGCCCGGTTCGATGGTCACTACGGCGCCGGACGGCAAGGGCGAGCGATCCCCGGCGGCCAAACGCGGCATCTCGTGGATTTCCAGCCCCACTCCATGACCGGTGCTGTGGGAGAAGAACCGGCCCCAACCCTGCTTGCTGATGTGGCGACGAGCGGCCCGGTCGACGGCTGCGCCGGTAACCCCCGCTCCTACCGCTTCCCGCGCCTGCCGCTGGGCCTCCAGGACCGTGCCATACAAGCGCCGAGCCTTGGCCCCGGCGCGCCCCAAAAAAACGGTCCGGGTCATGTCGCTCGCGTACCCATTCAGTATAGCACCCAGGTCGAAGAGCACGAACTCGTTGCCCCGAAGGCGCCGTTCCGAGGGCTGGGCGTGCGGCAGGGCGGTCCGTGGCCCGGAAGCCACGATGGTGTCGAACGAAGCCTTCTCCGCTCCGTGCCTGCGCATCCGAAACTCTACCTCCGCGGCCAAGTCCTTTTCGCTCACGCCTGCTTTCACCAGCGGCAGGATTTCCTCGAAGACCTGCGAGTTAAGCTCAACGGACGCCCGGATGGCACCGATTTCCCGCTCCTCTTTCACCGCGCGCAGCTTCTCTACCACGCCGTGCAGCGGACGCACGCGCCGGGCTCCGAGTTGTTTGGCCAGGCGCGCGAACGTCTGGTAGCCGATGGAGGCCTCAAAGCCGACCCGCCTGGCGCCGCGAGCGGCCAGCTTCAGCGCGGCATCGAGCATCCCTTTCTTGGGCACCACGACGCGGGCGTTGGTTACCTCCTGCCCCGCCTGCGTGGTGTAGCGGCCATCGGTGAAGAACACCGCCGCGCGTTCCCGAACCACCAGCAGACCATTGCTGCCGGTAAACCCGGTCAGATAGCGCAGGTTGGCGGCGGCAAAAACCAGAAAGCTGTCCACCCGTTCGGCGGCCAGCGCGGACTGCACCTTCCTCAGGCGCTCGGAATAGGGCATGGGGCACGGGACATGAGGCATGAGTGAATCATGCCTCATGCCTCACGTTAGTCCCGATTTCCTCAGATGATCTTTGGCGTGATGAAGAACAGCAACTCGTTGGTGGTGGTGCTCACGCCGGTACGCTTGAACAGATTGCCGATCACCGGGATGCTGCCCAGGATCGGGACCTGCTGGATGGTCAGGTTGTTCTCGTTGGCAATCACGCCACCGAAGACCACCGTGGCCCCGTCGGCCACCAGCACGCGGGTGGTCGCTTCCTGCTTGTTGAGCGCCGGGATGCCGTTGATTCGCGGGACACCGGCGGCGATGTTCCGGTTGGTGACCGTGACTTCCAGGAAGATGTTGTTGTCGGGCGTCACCTGCGGGGTGACGCTCATGGCCAGGGTCACGTCCTGGAGGATGGTGCTGACGGTGTTGTTCACCGTGGTCTGGATGGGGATCTGGACGCCCTGTTGGATGGACCCCCGCTGGTTGTTCTGGGTCACGATCTTCGGCCGGCTCAGAGTCTTACCAATCCCGCGGCTCTCAGCGGCGGTCAGGATCAAGTCCAGCGAAAAGTCGGGCGTATTGTTGCTGATGGTGAAGCCCACGTTGCCGCCGGCCGCCGGGAAGTTAGAGAACAGGGGAATCGCCTGTCCGCCGCCCACCACGAACGGAGGTGTGAACGGCCGCGCGCTGATCGGGCTGTCGGCGCCGAGGGGGTTGCCGCCCAGCACCGTGTTGCGGTTTCCGGCGAAGGCCGAAAACCCAAACTGGGCGCCCAACTCGCGAACGAAGGTGCGGGAAGCGGCCACGATGCGGGCCTCGATCTCCACCTGCTGGGTGCGCCTGTCGAGCTGCTTGAGCACCTCATCCATGGTGGGGATGTCCTGCGGAATGGTGGTCACGATCAACTGGTTAGTGCGCTCATCGGCGATGATGTCGGCGCGCGCCGAGAGGAACTTCCGGATCGTCCCCGCCAACTCGCCAGCCTTGGCGTAGTTCACCGAGCGGCTGACGGTTACGCGCTCCACAGTATCCTGCTGGGCCTTGGCCAGCTCGGCCATGTCCCGCTGTTCTTGCTTAAGGGTGTTCAGCGTGGCGATGCGCAACACGTTGCCGTCGAGGACGCTATCGAGCTGGTTGTTGCGCAGCACGATGTCCAGAGCCTGATCCCACGGCACGTCGTCGAGCACCATGGTCAGCGTGCCAGTGACGCCACGGTCCAAAATCACGTTCAGTCCGCTGATCTCGTGGATCAGGCGGAAGAAGTCCTTCAGGTCCACGTCCTTGACGTTGATGGAAATCGGCTCGCCGGTGTAGCGCCGGACGGCCTGAGCAGAGGCTTGAGCTGCGGGCGAAGCGCCGGTTGGCCGGGGCTGCACGGGAGCCTGTTGCGCCTGCGCTTGAGCGACAGGCGCCGGGCGTCCTTGAATCAGGCCGGCGGGTTGGGCCGGAGCAGGAGCCTGCTCGGGCTCGGCCGGCGTCGGGGCAGGGGTCTCCACCAGGTCCACTTTCGAGGTGCTCATCAGGTTGCGGACGCTGGCAAAAACGGCTTCCACCGAGTTCGGCATGCTCTCGGAAATGCTGGGCATTTGCAGGGCGGTGGCGACCGGCGGCGCAGCTGCGGGGCGCGCCGGCGCTGCGGACTGCGGAGCGCGAATCTCGATCTCCAGGCCTTCGGCGCTGGGCCGCAAGTCGTAGGTGGCTTGCTTGTCCAGCTCCAGCACCACTCGCGTGATCGGTGGCGCTTGCTGGAACTGTCCGACGCGCACCTGGCGCAACGGGGTCATCCCGGCTGTCGCACTGACCGGAATCGACTGGCTGCTAACCACGTTGGGAATGTCCAGTACCAAGCGGTGCGGTTCGCGCAACTCAAACGCCTTGTATTGCAAGGCGCCGTTGGACCGCACCTGGACCTGGACGTTGCCGGACTCCGGACCACGGGCGATTTCGATGCGGTCCAAGCGGTCGCCACGCGTCGCGGAGGCGGCGCGAACGGCTGCTGGCGCGGCAGCCGGAATCGAGGCGGTTGGACGGACGTGCGCCGGAGCAGCCGGCACGGCGGCCGGCACTGCGGCAAGACGCACCTCCAGACCACGGGCGGTCTTCAGGTATTCCACCGCCGCCGGAAGCTTCAGCAGCACCTCCAGACGCGAGCTCGGCTGGCTCTCCCGCAGGTAGCCCACCACCCGGTAGCTCGACACCAGCGGGGAATCCAGCAGATGGCTGACGGAAGCCTCGCGTGTGGTCACCCCGGGCAGGTCCACCAGCAGCAGCCGTGATCCGGAGCTCAGGGGATGAAACTGATAATCCCCGGTGATCTCCAGAGCCAACTGCACCGACTGGTGGCCGGTGTTGGCGGTGATGAGGCGCAGTTGCGGCGCGGCCACAGCGGGCTCAACCAGCGCCTGGCCTGCGGCTCCCGACATTGCCGGGCCGGCCGGCGTTTGCGCCGCCACAACCCCCGTGAGGAGCCCAGCCAGCGCTCCGACCATCCCAATCCACTTCTGGTTAGATGCGGACTTCATCGCGTCGTCACTCCCATCCCAAAGTTCCCCGCCACCCGGCGGGGGCCCCCTCCCGGGGACTGGCTTCGCAGCAGTCTACTTGTCGGCCGGAAGCTTCTTCACGACCTCCCGCTGCACCGTCTGGCCCAGCGGATCCAAGACCGACTCTTCAAAGACCAAGGAATCAGCGGTGATCTTGGTGACTCGCCCGTTGTAGACCTTGTCGTTCTCCTTCAGGAAAAAGGTTCTGTTCCCGGTGGCCGTTACCATGGCCTTCATGCCCTGCGCCGTCTTCAGTACGCCCACCAGGTTGGTCTGCCCGATCAGCAGGCCGGCGATGCCCGGAGGCAAAGAGGCAGGCGGCGGAGCCGCGTCGCCGGTGGTCTGGCGAATCGGATTCACAAACGGATCGCGCTTCCCGCCGGCGGCCGCTGAGGCGCCCTTAGCCGCGGCTCCCGCCTTGGAGGCAACTTGCTTGGCCGCCGCCAAGGTACCGGAAGCGGTGGGAGCTTCTTTTGCCTGGCCGGCCTTCGCCGGAGCGGCCGGAGCAGTCTTGGCCGGTGTGGCGGTCCCCTTCTGGGCTTGCTCGACGGCGGCGGTGTGCGCGGCACCCGCAGCCTTCACCTCTCCCGCCTTGTTCAAGACCGTCTTGATCGCGCCCTGCGCGGGCTTCGACGGCTGGGCCGACACCGCCAATGCGGAGACGGCCAGCGCGGCCGGCAACATCCAAGTCGTCAATCGTTTCTGGCTCGACATGCCTATCCCCCCGTTACTTCTTCCCCGGCGCGGGACCCTTGCCCGGCGGCGGTGTTTCGCGGCGGAAGAACGTGGTGGCCATACAAGAGGCTGCCACCGTGGCGCTGGGATTGTCCTGGTATTTCCGGCGCACCCCGCGCACCGAACCGGCCACAGGTCCCATCGCCAGATTGGTCACATTGACGACCCGCGGCAGCCGGGCCAGCTTGTCGAAGAACTGCAGCACGTCGGAAAACTTGCCGTCGAGCTCCAGTTCAAAAGGCATCTCCATGTAGGTTTCCTTGGTCCCCAGAGCGGCCGCGGTGAAGCGCCGGATGCCCACTCCGGAGAGCGCCCCGGCATCGTGCACCATCTTGATGAATCCGTCGGCGTCGCGATCGGCCGGCAACACGTTGTTCAGGTTGCCCAACTGCAGTTCCAGTTGCTTGTTCTCGACCTGGATTTCCTTGACCTTCTGCTCGTAGGGACGCACCGCGTTGTTCTCGGCGATCTGCTTGTCCAGCTTGGTCTGCTTGGTGGCGTTCAGCGCGGCCATCGACTGCAGGTCCGGATAGTAAAACTCCCCGCCTGCGGCAATGATCACGGCGACGACCGCGAAGATCGCCAACTGGCCCATCAACGGAAGCTCGTTGAACTTCTTCATGATTTCCCGCTCCTATGTCTTCGGCTTGGCCGCGCCCGCTGCGGACTGTCCGGGCAAGACCAGTTCGGCGGTCAGGGTGAAGAAGAACGTGGGCACCGCCAGGTTCTTCTCATCCTGGAACGCTTCCCGGATCTCGACGTTGCTGAAGTAACCCGTCCTTTTCAAGGTATTAATGAAATCGGCCACCGCAGTCACACTGACCGCCGAGCCGACCATGTTCACCCGGTTGCCCACGTTGTCAAAGCTGGTCAGCCAGAGGGTCTTGTTGGCCTGAACCGACCCCGCCAGTTGATTGAGCATCTCCACCGGGCCGGTTTGGCCGCGCTTGAGACCTTCAATAATGTCGATCCGCCGCGAGAGATCGCGCTTGTACGCTTCTTGTTGCTCGTACTGGGCTTTGACCGCGGCCAGTCTGGCCTTTTCCTTCTCGGCCACTACGATCTCTTCGTCCAGCTTGGTGCCCGCCGACTGCAACTGGAAATACCTTGCAGCGACGTAGCCCAAGCCCAGGATCAGGAAGCCGACGAAAAACACGGTGAGCTTGGCTCCCTCCAGGGAGACACTGGGCCCGCCGCCGGCCTTCTTGACCTCTTTCTTGGCGCCCGAAAGGTTGATGCGAATCATACGTTTTCAAAGCTCCTCAGAGCCAGCCCCACGGCCACGGCCAGGCGTGGTGAATTCTCGTTAATCAGCTCCCCAAAGGCTCCGGCCGGGTTGAAGTTGACCCGCCGGAAGGGGTTCAGTTCCTCGACGCCCAGAGAAAATTCCTGCTTCAGCAGATCCAGCAGGCCGGTGACGCGGGCCGAGCCACCCGCGACGTAGATCTTTTCAATGTGCTCGCCGGCCGAAGTGCTTCGGAAGTAGTCCAGCGTCTTCTGAATCTCCAGCAGGATGATCTCGGACACGGACTTGAGCACCGGGAGACGGGCTTCATCGCTGACGCCGGCGACGCTCTTGCCCATCTTGACCTTCTCGGCGTCGTCAAACGTCAAGTCGAGTTCCTTGGTCAGCGAGTCGGTGTACTGGTTGCCGCCGACGGAGACGTCGCGGACGAACATGGGCGTGGAGCCGCGGACCAGGTTGATGTTCATCACGCTGGCCCCGATGTTCAGCAGGGCCACGGTCTGGGTGGCTTCCGGCTCGTAGTTGTATTCGTAGCAGTTCTGCAGGGCGAAGGCGTCAATGTCCACCACTGACGGCGTGCGGTTGGCCATGCTCACCACGTAGGTGTAGTTGAGCACTTTGTCTTTCTTGGCCGCCACCAGCAGCACGTCCATGTTCGCAGTGGTTTCGTCGCCTTCCAGCACCTGGTAGTCCATGTGAACTTCCTGAATGTCGAAGGGGATGTGCTGCGCGGCCTCGTTCTGGATGGCGTCGTGCAGATCCGCTTCGATCATTCCGGTCATGGTCAGGCGCTTGACGATCACCGAGTGTCCGGAAACGCTGGTGGCGATCGTCTTGGTCTTGATCTTGTGCTGGCCGAAGAGCTGCACGATGGCGTTGGTCACCGCCCCGGCGTCCACAATGGCGCCGTCCACCACCATTTCCGGGGGCAGAGTCTCCACTCCCAGATGCACCAGGTCAACGCCTTTGCCCGATTTTTTGAGTTCCACGGCCTTGACGGAACTGGAACCGATGTCCAGTCCCACCACTTGTTTGCTTTTGCCCAACCCAAACATGCGTTGTACCCTGCCTTTTGGAGTGCCTACGCTTCCCGGACTCTCCGCCCGGATTGGCGCTCCATTTGCTGCACCATCCAACGGTCCAGCATCGTCTTTTTGAACTTCCAGCGATTCCCCAGCTTGAATCCCGGAATCTGTCGCGCGGAGACGTAGTTGTAGAGCGTATCGGCAGAGATGCCGAGGTACTGGGATGCCTCCCGAACATTCATCACTTCCCTTGAATCCATCGGTCTACACCCTCGAACGGCTGTGCTGCCCCGTTACAGTGCAATTTGATACCGTTCCGGGGGAGGGGTGTCAAGCCGTTCCGCTCGGGTTTCTTGCTGGCCGCTTCGGGTTTCGTAGCCATTTCAGCGGCTTTCCTCCCCTTTTTACCCAACACCTTGGGCTCCTCTCACCCTAGACCACAACATCTGCTGTTGCACTCGTAAAGCCCCAACCCGTATCAAAGCAGTTAATAGCATACTCTTCTAAACTTGCGTGGCAAGAGTTTCGTCGCCTCGCGGCGCGGATGCCGTGCGCGACGCTCCGTGATAGCATCTTGCCTCTCGTGGGCTTTCTGCGCTATCCCCCGGCGGCCCTAGGTCTGGCGTTCCTCGCTGCGTTCACCCTTCTGCTTCATGTGCCGTTCATCAGCCAGCCGCCGCAGAGCGACGAAGTGAACTACCTGGACATCGCTGCGCATGTTTTCGAGCAGCCCTGGACGCCGCTCAACTTCCGCTACGTGTTTCAGGGCCAATCCGTGGAGATGAGCGGGCATCCACATCCTCCTCTGAATGCCTACGTCCTGGCTCTGCTTTGGCGGACCTGGGGAAGTTTCTCCCCGGTGTTCTTTCACTCTGTGTACCTGCTGTTTTCGCTGGGGATCAGCGTAGCGGCATACACCATCGCCAAGCGTTACACGAAACGTCCCTTGTGGGTGGCGCTGCTGATCGCCTCGGCCCCGGTGATCCAAGTCGCCGGAAACTCACTCGAGACCGACGCCTTGAATCTGTGCCTGCTGCTGGCCGGCGCCGCGTTCTTCCTCGAAGAACGCTTCCTGTGGTCGGGCGTATTCCTGGCCTTGGCTGGATTCACATCCTTACAGTCGCTGGCAGTGGCGGTAATCCTACCCCTTCGATATCTGCTCGAAGGACAACGGCCGCCTAGAGCCGCTCTCGCCGCAGCCGCCGCGCCGTTTGTGTTTCTGGGGGGTTGGCAGCTTTCGCAACTCGCCTTGACCGGGAAAATGCCGCTGGCTTTGGTGGCTGGCACCGCAACCGGTCCGGTCTACGGACGCTTGAGCCTCAAGCTGGTGAATGCGCAAGCGTTGCTGGCCCACTTGGGCTTGCTCTATGTGATTCTGCCCGTGATCCCGCGGGGGATTGCCGCGATCGTCGCGCTGATCGTGGCGGCTGCCGCGCCTGGATATCCGTTTTGGGAACGGGCCCTGCTCTTCGTCGCGGTGATGCTGGGAGTGCAGGTGGTAGTGTGGCTAACACTCCGCCTTCGCGAACAACCTTTTCTTGCGGTCTGGTGCCTGGCTTACCTGGCTTTCTGCTTCGTACCTCAACACACACACCTACGACGGTTTCGGCAGCGCGGTCAGCGTCGAACAACG
>CAYPHP010000123.1:0-8622 GCA_964410045.1 uncultured Acidobacteriota bacterium
GCAATTCGAAGCGGCGGCGGATCCACTGCGGTCCAAGATGCTCGGGGCCATGCCGCAGCTCAACGTCGTGCCACAACGCATGCACGTACTCGGCGATGGTCGAGGCCAGCGAGACGGCCGTGTAATCAACAGCGGCGGATTGCTTGGCGGCGTAGGCGTCCTCATCGATTTCACCGGACGCGCCTTCGGCCAGTTCACGAGCCAGCAGCCGGGCGTAGGCGGAGAACAGCCCGTCGTCCAGGCGCGGCACCGCCAGTTCGCCGACGGCCGCCAGCAACTCGAAGCCTGTGTCGTGAGCGGTCGAGCCTTCGAAAGCCAGGAACAGATGGATGCCATCGGCCAGTTCCAGCCACACGGACGAATGGTCTTCGCCGGCAGGCGGATCCCAGGCCGCGAAGAAGCGTGACCCCTGACTGCGAATGAAGGGCACCGCGTACAGACGCAGCGGTCCCAGCAACGCAGCCAGATCCGCGGGCACGGCCGCGGCAGGTTCGCGCAACACATCATCCGCATGGTGGGGACCTAGCGGATGCAAGGTCCAACCGTGCGGCAGCGAGATTCCAGGCATCAGGTGTACAACAGATGCGGCGCGCGCTTCTTGCGAAAAGCCTCCAGGCTCTTATGCCAGCGCCCGGAGACGTCGACGGGATCGTCGCCTCGGCGCAAGGCGTTCGCGGTGGCCTCGTGACCCAGTAGCGGCATCAGCGAATCCACATCCAGCATTTTGGGGTGAAGCTTGAGGACGGCCCCGATGATTTCCACGCCCATCTCC
The DNA here is from genome assembly GCA_964410045.1 of uncultured Acidobacteriota bacterium. Classification (GTDB taxonomy): domain Bacteria; phylum Acidobacteriota; class Terriglobia; order JAJPHL01; family JAJPHL01; genus CAYPHP01. The sequence continues at coordinate 773 of CAYPHP010000123.1, forward strand.
ACTGAGTTCAGTCCTTCGCGATCGAGCACCAGCAGGTCCAGAGCCTGACACTCCTGACCGGCACAGTTGCTCCACGTGGGCGTGAAGCGACGGGGGATGAAGCGCACCGCCCGAACGGGCCGTTGGTTCAGCCGGGCGGCACACCCTTGGGCATCGAGCCAGGGAGCGCCGACCATTTCGAAGGGACGGTCGGTGCCGCGTCCGACGGAAAAATTGGGCGCGAACTCCAGCAAGCACGATCCTGGATACACCGTGGCCGCCGCCAGGCTGCGCAAGTTCGGCGACGGATCCACCCAAGGCAGACCCGTGTCGTCATACCAATGTTCGCGCTTCCAACCCTCCATGGCCACCACTTGCAGCTTGGCCTTCAGTTTTTTCTCGGCGTTGAACAAGCGGGCCAACTCCCCGACGGTCATCCCGTGGCGCACCGGCAGCGGGAAGTAGCCGATGAAGGAAAAGTACTTGCCCTCTAGGATCGGACCCTGCACGTCACGGCCGTTGATTGGGTTGGGCCGGTCGAGCACGATGAACTCCAGGCCCGCGCCGGCTGCTTCTTCCAAGGCGTAGCCCAGCGTGGTGATGTAGGTGTAGAAGCGCGATCCCACGTCCTGGATGTCGTAGACCAGTGCGTCCAGCCCGGACAGCATCGCCGGGGTCGGCCGCAACACCTCGCTCCCCTTCACTTTGTCGAAGAGGCTGAAGTGCGGAACGCCGGTCGCCGGGTCGGCGCTGGAGGCAACATAATCAGCGTCCTCCAAACGGCCCGCCGGTCCATGTTGCGGGCTGAAGAGCGCCGCCAGCTTGACGCCCGGCGCGGAGGCCAGAATGTCGGCGGTGCGGCGGCCATCGCGAGCCAAACCGGTGTGGTTGGTGATCAGCCCGACTCGCTTTCCGCGCAGCAGATCGAATCCACGCGCCGTCAGGACCTCCAACCCGGTCTTCATAGCAGCATTGTAACCGCCAGCGGCGCTGCGCGTATAATTGCCGGATGCTCCGTGCCCTGTTGACCTGTGTGTTCTGCGTCACGCTTCTCTCCGCGCAACAAATGGCGGACCCGGATTTTGTCCCTAAGGTGGCCCGTCCCGCTTACACCGGACAGCGCCCGGTGGTGGGGGTCGACGAAGCCCATTTCAATTTCCACACCGTTGGCGGCCGCTACAAACCGTTCGCCGACCTGCTGCGCGCCGACGGCTACGAGGTGCTCCCCTTCACCGAGAAATTCTCCAAGGAGACACTGGCCAAGATCAAGATCCTGGTGATCTCGAACGCGCTGGGCGCACAGGCCATGGGCAGCGCGGCGGCCAGTAATCCGGCGTTCACGCCCGAGGAATGCGACGCGGTTCGCGACTGGGTGCGCGACGGCGGCAGCCTGCTGCTGATCGCCGATCACGCCCCGATGGGCGCGGCCAACCAGGTCCTGGCGGATCGCTTCGCCGTGAACATGAGCAAGGGCTACACCGGCGATCCCAACCACAACGTGGACAGCACCTCATTCCTGCTGTTCACGAGCGAGAACAAGTTGTTGGCGGATCATCCCATCACCCGCGGCCGCGACAGTTCCGAGCGGCTCGCCAAGATCCTCACTTTCACCGGACAGTCGCTGAAAGGTCCGGCGGAGAGCGCGCCGATCCTGATGCTCAGCGACGCGGCAGTTGACGTCACTTCGCCGGGCCAGCCGGATTCCACGCAGGCCTCCGCCGCCGGGCGCAATCAGGGCCTGGCGATGCCCTTCGGCAAGGGCCGCGTGGTGGTCATGGGCGAGGCGGGGTTCATGTCCGCGCAGATCGTCCGCCGCCCGGAGCGTCCGGTGCTCCTCATGGGCATGAACCGCCCTGGTTACGACAATCAACAAATGGTGTTGAACATCCTGCACTGGCTCAGCGGGCTGCTGCCCCTGAGGTAATTGCAGATTGCAGAATGCAGATTGCAGATTGTCGAAACCCGGCGGCTGGAATCTGCAATCTTCAATCTGAAATCTGCAATTCTACGGAACGCTTCCTGTGGCTGTAGAATGGGATTGTGCCCCTCCAGGTGTACACCGACGGCGCATGCCCGTTCTGCCGATGGGTGCGATCCAAAATGGAGCCTTACGATACCCGGGGTGAGTTGAGCTTTCGCGACTACAACATCCCGGAAGTGGCCGCCGGAAGCCCGTTCTCCCGCGACGATTTCGACCGGGAAATGAAGGTGCGCACGCCCGACGGCCAGTGGCACGGAGGCTTTTTCGCCTGGACCGCGATCATGAAAGTGCTGCCGGCGTGGCGGGTGCTGGGCGCGATTTTTGCCGCGCCGCCGATGCGCTGGATCGGGCCGGGTCTGTATCGCTTGGTCGCCGCCAACCGTTACCGGATCCCCGGAATCCCCAAACCTTGCGACGGGAGTTGTCCCGTGGAGCTGAAATGAAGAAGCGCAAAGCGCAAGCCAAGTTTTCTCCCGCCCTGGAAGCCGCCATCGACGCCTTCGTCGAACGCACCAAGGAACTGCTGGGACGCATTGACGTGGACGGCACGCGGGCGGAGGAACTCTTGGCTCGCACCGAAACCCACTTCCTGGGCGGAAACCTGCTGCCGATGCTCGGCCAAAACCTGCTTCGTCTCGCCCGCGAGCAAACCCTGGAAGCCATCGCCACCATCCGTAAGGGCGAGCCGGGCGACGTGGTGGACGAAGTCGACTTCTACTCGAACACTCTGGCCGAGCTGGTGGCCTTGGTGCGTCTGCTCTCGGCCGTGGAATTGGGCGATCAGCCCGGATTGGCCACGGCTTGGGAAGGCTGGGCCGAAGACCTGCTCGGCCATGCCCAGCAGCTTCAACAGGCTTGCGAAGACCTCGAAGACGAGATGGAAGCCGACGAGCCGGAGGAATCCTCCGGCGGCTTGGTCCAGATCCAGTAGTCTCAGAACGAGTCTCGATTTGCGCTTCCCCTGAGACTGCCCAGCTCCTCAGTCCCACCCTTTTCAACAACATGCGCTTTGGTACCGAAGATGCCTTCTCTTGGCCGTACTTGAAGATTGCCGGCGCAACCGGCCGGCCAAGGAGATCACAGCTATGGTTTACACCATCGTTTTTGGCGGATTGGTGCTCGCGGGAGCTTTGCTGGCTACGTTGAAGAACGTTCTCAAGTCCAACGACTTGAGCGCTCTGAACTTGCGCTAAGCGGGAGCGGCCTGATCGTTGCGCTACACGATTCGAGGCATTCCCCTCGACGTGGACTTAGGTCTGCGTCGGAAAGCAGAGCAGCGGGGCGCCAGTCTCAACGATTTGCTTGTGGAGGAACTCTGCGTCCTTGCGGGCGTAGCGAGTCCTCGACGGTTTCGCTCACTCGGAGACCTCGGTGGCATTTGGCAAGATGATCCGGAGTTTGACCGCATCCTAAGGGATCAGCGCAAGACTGACGCGGCTGCTTGGGACTGAGTCCCTTATCCGTGTAATCCGCGTCATCCGTGGTTGCCGTTTTTGACGCTCGGCGTCAGTACAGTCTCGGCGACGGAAGCCCTAGGTGGATGTGCGGACCGGTAGCTTTTCCGGCCACCGCGCTGCGGAAGACCAGGAACGGAATATCGCGAACCGTCAATTGTTGGAGGAGCCACTGTCCCTCGGGGCTGTCCGGGGATAGGGCCACGTCGGCGCGGCCGGTGTGATTGAAGTTCATGGCCGCGTGGGTGTCGGTCATGCCTACAGCGCTGAGCGGAAGCGGAGCGCCGAAACGGCGCTGGAAGCGGGCCTCAAGGTCGGTCAGGATTCGTTCGTCAAAACGTCCGCCGCGGGCTTGCCATTCCTGGACGCGCCGCGCCAGTTCCCATTCGTGCGCCAACTCTTGTTCGCGGACGCGAGCCAATTCGAGGAATGACTCGGCATCGCGTGTCGCTTCGGCGGCCTGTTCCAGGTCGCGCCGCGCCACCAGACCTTCCTTGTGCAGACCTTCAAGCTTTTCCAGCCGTGCGCGCAGGTCGTTCAGTCTGCGCTCGGCGCGTTGCGTTTCTTCAGCGGCGATCGCCGGAGTCAGCTTGCGCGTGCCGGCGGCCAGCAGTTCCAAGCGCTCGCGGGCGTCGGAGACGGCCCGCTCGGCGGCGTCCACGTCCGCGCGGACCACGGCCCCGGCTTCGAAAGCCTCACGCATGCGGGCCGCGCGCGCTTCGGCGCGCTCCACTTCACCGCGAGCCACGTCAACGCCGGGCGAAGGAGCCGTACCCAGCAGCCACAAAAGGATGAGTGTTGCAGGCGACAATCTATCTATTCTCTCACGTTCCGCAGGAGTCCGAAAGCGTTCCCCGCGATGGTTAGTGAGAGGATCCCGGTGCCCGGCTCGAGCGTCAGGTACCCCAGCGGACTCCAGTGGCCGGGGAGAGCCGCAAACATCAGCAGCGCGGCCGCCACGTGGGCGGCGCCAAGTATCTTGCGGACCCACGGCGTGTACACCGGAAGGCCGGACCGCAGCCAGGCCATCCCAAGGAGCGCCAGCACGGCGGCCAGCAGCGCCCATTTGACCAGCGAGGGAATCAACTGGTGCGGCACCGCGCCGCGGAGACTCTCCAGGATGAAATAGTTCTCCGCGTAGTCGGCCAGGCCCGCTCCGATGGCCAGCGGCACGGCCCAATCCGCGCCCAGCATCCATCCGGCCAGCGCCAGGTAAGCGACGTAGAACGGAATCAGCAAAAGGTCGAGGCGGACGCTTTGGCGCAGGTTCTCCACCGAGCATTTCGATACAACGATCAACACGTCCAGTTCCTTGTCCACCAGCTCAATGGCCAGCACTGGGGATGCCAGGCCGCGCGGGAACTGGCTTCGCGGGCAGGAAAAGGTCACGATCATGAACGCGCCCCACAGCGTCGTGAGCAGCGCGGCGAGGCCGGCGGCGAGCCGCATTACTTCTTCACCATTGGGACAAAGCGGACCGGTAGAACGGAACGGGTCTTGGTCGCGCCCTTCTTGTCTTTTTCCACCACCATCAGTTCTTGCGCGATGCGTGGGCCGGCCGGTACGACCATCACGCCTCCGGGCTTAAGCTGATTGACCAGCGCCTGGGGACTCGCCTCCGGGGCGGCGGTGACGATGATCTTGTCAAAGGGCGCTTGCTCCGGCCATCCGGCGTAGCCGTCGCCGGCGCGCACTTCCACATTGGTGTAACCCAACCGGCGCAGACGCTGCCGGGCGCTGGCCGCCAGTTCATCGATCAACTCGATGGTGTAGACCTGCTTCACCAGCCGCGAGAGTACGGCAGCTTGATAGCCCGATCCGGTGCCGATCTCCAGCACGCGGTCTTCCTTGCGCGGCTCCAGTAGTTCGGTCATCAGGGCCACGATGTAGGGTTGGGAGATGGTCTGGCCGAGGCCGATGGGTAGCGGGTAATCCTCGTAGGCTTGATCGGTCAAGGCCGGCGGCACGAACTCGTGCCGCGGGATCGCGCGCATGGCCTGCAAGACGCGGGCATCGCGCACGTCGCGCGCCGCAATCTGCTCGCGCACCATCCGCTCGGCTCGACGGTCCTGCGCCGTCACCACGGAAGCCAACACCACGGCCAGCGCCAGGACTCTCATACCTCCACCCTACTCCTAATCTGTGAAATCTGCGTAATCTGTGGACGTTCTTAATCCTCCCTTAATCGAGTTCTGCTACCCTGATCGCCATGGCCAAGGAGAACTTCCTGATCATCGAGGACGATCCCGACATCGTCGAGCTTGTGCAGTACAACCTGGAGCGCGAAGGCTTCCGGGTGTTCGCGGCGCGGGACGGGGAAAGCGGTTTGAAGGAAGCCACCAGCCGGCGCCCGAATCTGATCCTGCTGGACCTGATGCTGCCGGGGATCGAAGGCCTGGAGGTCTGCCGCACCTTGAAAGAGAGCCGCTCCACGCGCAGCATTCCGTTAGTCATGCTTACGGCCAAGGGCGAAGAGAGCGACATCGTGCTGGGCCTCGAAATGGGCGCGGACGATTACGTCACCAAGCCGTTCAGCCCACGCGAACTGCTGGCGCGATTGAAAGCCGTGCTTCGCCGCGGTACGCCGCGTGACGATCAGGCCGCGCCCGCCAAGATCGAGCAGGGCGCGCTGTTGATGGACGCCGAACGTCATGAAGTATTCCTGCACGGAAAGCCCTTGGTGCTGACTCTGGCCGAGTTCCGCCTGCTGTGGGCACTGGCCGCCCACCCCGGCCGCGTGCTCACCCGCGACCAGCTCGTCGAGAAAATCACTGCCGGCGAAAGCATCGTCACCGACCGCAACGTCGACGTTCACATCAGCTCGCTGCGCAAGAAACTCAAGGCCGATGAAGAGTTGATTGTCACGGTCCGCGGGATTGGGTATAAGTTCAAGGATTAGTGTTTCGCTCTCGCTTCTTCTGGAAACTCTGGGCGACCTACGCCACCCTGGCGCTGGTTACCACGGCGTGCACCGGCCTGCTCCTGGAGCGCCGCATGGAGCATGCCCTGATCGCCCAAGTGGAAGCTTCCCTTCACGATAAAGCCCGCCTGCTGACTCCCTACGCCATGCAAGTGTTCCGGGGCGAGGCGCCCTTCGCCTTGGCTCAGGACATCAATCGGCTGGCTCGGGACACCGAAGTCCGGATGACCCTGATTCTACCGGATGGACGGGTGCTGGCCGACTCCGACCATGATCCTGCGGCGATGGAAAACCACCTGGCCCGCGAGGAAGTCCAGCGTGCTCTGGAAAGTGAGTTCGGGCGCGGGCAGCGGACCAGCAAGACTGTCGGACAGAGCCTGATGTACGTGGCTCGCGCCGTGCGCGTGCAACAGCAATTAGTGGGCTTCGTCCGGCTCGCCGTGCCGCTGCGGGCTGTGGAAGCGCGGCGCGCCGAATTGCGCACCACCATCGCCCTGGGCGCGCTCGCCGGCATTCTCGCGGCATTAGCATTGGGCGTGTTCGTGGCCCGGCGGGTGACCATCCCTCTATCACAGATGACCCAAGTGGCTGCGGACATGCGCGAAGGCAACTACGCCAGCCGCGTGCACACCGTGCCCCGCGACGAAATGGGCGAACTCGGAGAAACCCTGAACCGGCTGGGTGCCAAAATCACCGACCAGATCGCCACCATCAGCCGGGAGCAAGCCCAGCTCCGCTCCATGTTGGCGGGCATGGTGGCGGGCGTGATCGCCGTGGATCAGGACGACCGCGTGCTCTTCTGCAACCGCGCGGCCTGCCAGTTTCTCGGCGTCCGCGAGAGCGACAGCTCCGGGCTTCCCCTGCGGGACATGGTGGAGCGCCCTGAACTTCTGACCCTGCTGGAGCAGGCCCGCGCCGGACATGGCGTCGCCGAACAGGAGATTACCGTCCAGCGCCCGACCGGCGATTTGGTCCTGGAAGCTCACGCCACGCTCTTCGAAGGAGGCACCCGCAGCGCGGTCGTGGTCCTGGAAGACATCACCAGCCTGACCCGCCTGGAACGCATCCGCCGCGACTTCGTGGCCAACGTCTCGCACGAGATCAAGACCCCGCTCACTTCCATCAAGGGTTACGTGGAAACCCTGCTCACCGGAGCGCTCTACGATGAGCAGAACAACCTGCGTTTCCTGCACAAGATTGACGACCATGTAGGACGGCTGAGTGCGCTGGTCCAGGACCTGCTAAGCCTGGCGCGCATCGAGTCGCAGGAAGGCTCACTGCCTTTGGCCCCAGTGGACTGGGCGCCGATCATGGAAAGCGTCCTGCGCCGCCACGAAGCCAACGTGCAGCAGCGCGGCCTGCAGTGTTTGCGCGAGGGCGGGCCGCACGGCGTCTCTGTGGTCGGAGATCCGGAGGCTATGACCCAGGTGCTCGACAATCTCCTGGACAACGCCATCAAGTACACACCGGCCCCCGGCACGATCCGCGTGAGTGTTCAAGGCCGCAACGGCATGGT
>CAYPHP010000124.1:0-8593 GCA_964410045.1 uncultured Acidobacteriota bacterium
CCATCGAAGGACACACCGAATGGGCCTTCTCCGAAGACGTGGCCACGCGTTTCATGGGCTACGGATGGAACGTGGTTCGCGTCGGCGACGCCAACGATCTGGCGGCGCTGGAGCGGGCCTTGAAGACCGCCCAGAACACCTCCGACCGTCCCACGCTGCTGATCGTGGACAGCCATATCGCCTGGGGATCGCCCAACAAGCAGGATACCCACGCGGCGCACGGCGAGCCGCTGGGCGAGGAAGAGATCCGGCTGACCAAACGCAACTACGGCTGGCCGGAGGACGCCAAGTTCCTGGTCCCGGACGGCGTGCGCGAGCACTTCACCGCCGGTATGGGCCGCCGCGGTCACGAGCAGCGGGAAGCATGGATGGCTCTGTTTAGCCAGTACAAGGCCCAGTTCCCGGAGCAGGCCGATCACCTCTATAAGATGCAGCATCGCCAGCTTCCTGACGGTTGGGACAAAGATCTGCCGGTCTTCCCCACCGACCCCAAGGGCGTCGCCGGCCGCGACGCTTCCGGAAAAGCGTTGAATGCCGTGGCCAAGCGCGTGCCCTGGCTGATCGGCGGAGCCGCGGACCTGGCTCCGTCCACCAAAACCCGGCTGACCTTCGACGGTGCCGGCGACTTCACCGCCGAAAGCTACGCAGGACGCAATTTCCATTTCGGTATCCGCGAGCACGCCATGGGCTCGATCCTCAACGGGATGTCGCTGAGCAAGATCCGCCCCTACGGCTCCGGCTTCCTGATTTTCAGCGACTACTGTCGCGCACCGATCCGCCTGGCCTCGATCATGGAGATCCCGGTGATCCACATCTTCACCCATGATTCGATCGGCGTGGGCGAAGACGGCCCCACGCATCAGCCGATCGAGCACTTGGCCTCGCTGCGCGCGATCCCCGGCCTGGTGGTTTTGCGCCCCGGCGACGGCAACGAGGTGACCGAAGCCTGGCGCGTGATCATGCAGATGAAACACGAGCCGGTGGCCCTGATCCTGAGCCGTCAAGCTATGCCGACTCTGGACCGCACCAAGTACGCGTCTGCGTCGGGCGTGGCCAAGGGCGGCTACATCCTGGCCGATTCCCCCCAACCGCAACTGATTCTTCTGGCCAGCGGCAGCGAGGTCTCGCTGGCGGTGGAAGCCTACGAGCGCCTGGCCGCGGAAAAGGTCGCCACGCGCGTGGTGAGCATGCCCTCGTGGGAGTTGTTCGAGCACCAGCCGCAGCAATATCGCGAGCAGGTTTTGCCGCCCGCGGTCACCAAGCGCATTTCCGTCGAACAAGCGTCCACGTTCGGATGGAGCCAGTATGTGGGGCGCGAAGGCAAGGCCGTGGGCATGCGCACTTTCGGCGCTTCCGCGCCGCTCAAGGAATTGCAGAAGAAAATTGGCTTCACCGCCGACGCCATCGTGGCCGAGGCGAAGAAGATGCTGGGTTGATTTGGAGTGCGGCGGCTCGCTGCCGCGAGGTCGGAGAACACACGAAATGAAAGTGGCAGTCGCCGGCGATCACGCCGGATATCCGTTGAAGAAGGTAGTTGTGGCCGACCTGAAGGCGGACGGACACGAAGTGCTGGACTTGGGATGCCACGACCCCGGCGTTCCGTCCGACTATCCCGATTTCGCCGAGTCAGCGTGCGAAGCGGTGCGCGCAGGCAAGGCGGAGCGGGCCGTGGTCTGCTGCGGTAGCGGAGTGGGCGTGACTGTGGCCGCCAACAAGTTTCCGGGCATCCGCGCCGGGCTTTGTCACGACCACTATTCCGCGCACCAGGGCGTGGAGCACGACGATATGAACGTCCTGTGTCTAGGAGCACGGATCATCGGTGAAGAAGTGGCCCGCGAGATTGTGCGCGCGTTTCTGGGAGCGCGCTACACCGGCGCCGAGCGCCACGCGCGGCGTCTGGGCAAGGTCCTGGCCATTGAGGCCAAGTATTTGAAGGGATAACTGTCATGGCTAGCGCACACGTCAACGCAAAGAATCCTCTTGTCGAGTTGCTCGGTTACGGCCAAAGCGTGTGGTACGACAACATCCGCCGCAGCCTGGTCACGTCCGGCGAGCTGAAGGGGCTGGTGCTCCAGGACGGCCTGCGCGGAGTCACTTCAAACCCGGCCATCTTTGAAAAGGCGATCGGCGGCAGCACCGATTACAACTCCGCGCTCCAGGAACTCGAGAGTAACCAGGACATGGACGTGAAGGCGCTCTACGAGCACCTGGCGGTGGCCGACATCCAGATGGCCGCCGACGTGATGCGGCCCGTTTACGATTCCTCGAACAAACGCGACGGCTACGTCAGCCTGGAGGTTTCCCCTTACCTGGCCATGGACACCTCCGGCACCGTCGACGAGGCTCGCCGCTTGTGGCGAACAGTGGCGCGGCCCAACGTGATGATCAAGGTCCCAGCCACACCGGAAGGCGTGCCGGCCATCCGCCGGTTGATCAGCGAAGGCATCAACGTCAACGTGACCTTGCTGTTCAGCATGGCCGCCTACGAGACGGTGGCCGAAGCGTACATCGCGGGTCTGGAAGACCGCGCCGCCGAGGGAGGCGAGATCAGCGGCATTGCTAGCGTGGCCAGCTTCTTCATCAGCCGGATCGATTCGGCGGTGGACGCCCAGGCCGCCGCCAAGCTCAAGGCAGCCACGGATGCGGGCGATACCGCCCAGCGCGACCGACTGAAGCGGATCACCGGCCGCGTGGCCATCTCCAACGCCAAGATCACCTACCAGCGATATAAGGAGATCTACGACGCGCCACGCTGGAAACGGCTGGCGTCCAAAGGCGCACAGACCCAGCGGCTTCTGTGGGCCAGCACGTCCACCAAGAATCCGACGTATCGCGACGTGATCTACGTAGAGGAACTGATCGGCGCGGACACTGTGAACACGATTCCGGCGGCCACCTTCGAGGGCTTCCGCGATCACGGCCAGCTCCGGGCAAGCCTGGAAGAGAATCTCGATGAAGCCCGCGACACCATGAAGCTTCTGGCCGAGGCGGGCATCTCCATGCAGCAGGTGACCGACAAGCTGCTGACCGAAGCTGTTCAGCTTTTCGCCGACGCCTTCGACAAGCTGCTCGGCGCAGTGGCCAAGAAGCGTGCCGCGTTGCTGGCTGGCGGCGTCGAGAAGCAGACCTATCGTCTGCCCGCCGACCTGGAGAAGGCCGTCAAGCTCAGCCTCGAAGACTGGCGCGTGAACGGCAAGGTTCGCAAGCTGTGGGCTCGCGACGCGTCGCTGTGGACTGGCAGCGACGAAAGCAAATGGCTGGGCTGGTTGGGAATCACCGACGACCAACGTGGGCACTTTGAGCACTTCACCGGAGTAGCCCAGGACATTCGGCGCGCCGGATTCAAGCACGCCCTGCTTCTAGGTATGGGAGGCTCCAGCCTCTGCCCCGAAGTGATGAAGCTCACCTTCGGCTCGCAGCCCGGCTATCCCGAATTGCATGTGCTGGACTCCACCGATCCCGCGCAAGTGCGAACGTTCGAAAACAAGGTGGATCTCAAGAAAACCATCTGCATTGTCTCCAGTAAGTCGGGCAGCACACTGGAGCCGAACATCTTCAAGCAGTACTTCTTCAACCGCGTCGGAGAGGCTATCAAAGGCGGCATCAACGAATGGGTGGGCGGACGGTTTATCGCCATCACCGATCCCAACTCGCACATGCAGGAGGTGGCCGAAAGCGATTTGTTCCGCTTCATCTTTTTCGGCCTGTCCAGCATCGGTGGGCGCTATTCGGCGCTCTCTCACTTCGGCATGATTCCCGCGGCCATCATGGGCGTGGACGTGCCGCGCTTCCTCGATCGCGCCGAGGAGATGGTCCACAGTTGCGCCTCGTGCGTCCCGCCGGAAGAAAACCCCGGAGTCGTCCTGGGCACGATCATGGGCGTGTTGCACAACCACGGGCGCGAAAAAGTCACGCTGATCACTTCCCCGGCCATCGGCGATCTCGGCGCGTGGCTCGAGCAATTGCTGGCGGAATCCACCGGCAAGTCCGGCAAAGGACTGGTTCCCGTGGACCTCGAAGAGGTCGGGCCGCCTGCGGTCTACGGCAACGACCGTTTGTTCGCCTACGTTCGCCTGGAAACGGCGCCCGACGCACGTCAGGACGCCGCGGTGGATGCCCTTGAGAAAGCCGGGCATCCGGTGGTGCGCATCCGAGTCGCCGATGTTTACGATCTGGGCCAGGAGTTTTTCCGCTGGGAGATTGCCACCGCCGTCGCGGGCGCCGTAATCGGAATCAACGCCTTCAACCAACCGGACGTGGAAGCCAGCAAGATCGCTACCAAGAAGCTGACCACGGCCTACGAACAAAGCGGGTCGCTGCCTGCGGAATCGCCCATCTTCATTGGGGGCGGCGCCAAACTTTTCACCGACCAGAAGAACGCGGCCGAACTGGGCGGCAACCAGAGCCTGGGCGCGTATCTGAAGGCGCACATCAACCGACTGAAGCCGGGCGATTATTTCTGCATCTCCGCCTACGTGGAGATGAACGACGAGCACTTGGCGGTGTTGCAGGCGATCCGCCATCACGTTCGCGACAAGAAGCGCGTGGCTACTTGCCTGGGATTTGGACCCCGGTTTTTGCACTCCACGGGTCAGGCCTACAAGGGCGGTCCAAACTCCGGAGTCTTCCTGCAGATCACTTGCGACGACGCCGAGGACCTTCCGGTGCCGGGACAGAAGTACACTTTCGGAGTGGTGAAGGCGGCACAGGCCCGCGGCGACTTTGAAGTGCTGGTCGAGCGCGGCCGCCGCGCCTTGCGCGTGCACCTGGGCGCGGATGTGAAAGCGGGCCTCGAGGAACTGAAGACCATTATTGATGAAGGGTTGGCGAACTAATTCCGGGCGGGCCTGGTGCCCCGTCCCATAGACAAGAGGAGAAACTCGAATGCAACTTGGAATGTGCGGTTTGGGGCGGATGGGCGCCAACATTGTCCGGCGTCTGCTGCGGGCGAAGCACGAGTGCGTGGTCTACACGCGGGATCAGGCCAAGGTTCAAGGACTGGCCAAGGAAGGCGCCACCGGCGCTACTTCGGTCGAGGACCTGATGTCCAAGATGAAGAAGCCGCGCGTGGTGTGGATCATGGTCCCGGCCGGCGACGCGACCGAGCAGTACGTCAACAAGATTACCAGGATGATGGAACCCGGCGACATCATCATCGACGGCGGCAACTCCTATTTCAAGGATGACGTGCGCCGGTCCAAGGCCCTCGAACCCAAAGGCATCCACTATCTCGACATCGGCACCAGCGGCGGGGTGTGGGGATTGGAGCGCGGTTACTGCATGATGATCGGCGGCCCGGACGCGGCGGTGAAGCACATTGACCCCATCCTGCGCACACTAGCCCCCGGCAAGGGCAGTATTGACGTGACTCCGGGGCGCGAGAAGTTCAATCAGACCGCCGAAGAAGGCTACCTGCATTGCGGACCCTCCGGCGCCGGACACTTCGTCAAGATGGTCCATAACGGCATCGAGTACGGGATCATGCAGGCCTACGCGGAAGGCTTCGACATTTTCCGCTGCGCCGTCTCGCAGGATCTGCCGCCCGAACATCGCTACAATTTCAGTCTGCCGGACATCGCCGAAGTCTGGCGGCGCGGCAGCGTGGTTTCTTCCTGGCTGCTCGATCTGACCTCCATCGCGCTGGCCCAAAGCCCCACCTTGTCCGAGTACAGCGGCCACGTGCAGGATTCCGGCGAGGGGCGCTGGACCATCCAGGCGGCGATCGAAGAGGCCGTGCCGGCCGACGTGCTGACCGCGGCGCTCTACGTCCGCTTCCGCTCGCGCCAGGATCACACCTTTGCCGAGCGCGTCCTTTCGGCGATGCGTAAGCAGTTCGGCGGCCACCAGGAACCGAAGTAACAGAGAACGAGGAACGAGGAATCCAGATGACTTCTCCCCAACCCGCGGCGCAGGGCCGAGTGGCCGATCCCTGCGCCATCGTGATTTTCGGCGCGGCCGGCGACTTGACCAAGCGCAAGCTCATCCCCGCCCTCTACAATCTGGCCAAGGACGGCCTGCTGTCCAAGGACTTCGCGGTGATCGGCTTCGCCCGCAAGGAGATGGACACCGCGGCGTTTCGCGCGCAAATGTCGGTGGACCTGCCGAAGTTTGCCACCAGTCAGACGGACCCCAAACTCGTCGATTGGCTGGTGCAGCGGCTGTATTACGTCAACGGCAACTTCGGCGATGCCGCGGCCTACACCAAGCTGCGAGAGACGCTGCAACTCGCCGACGCCGAGTGTGGCACCAAGGGCAATTACCTCTACTACCTCTCGACGCCACCCAGCGTGTTCTCGGAAGTGGTCAATCAACTTGGCAATGCCGGTCTGGCTGAGGAAAAGGAGAATGGAAACTGGCGGCGGGTGATTGTCGAGAAACCATTCGGCACAGACCTGGCGTCGGCTAAGGCTCTCAACCGCGAACTCAGCAAGGTGCTTCGCGAACACCAGATCTACCGCATCGATCATTACCTGGGCAAAGAGACGGTCCAGAACATCATGGCTTTCCGTTTCGCCAACGGGATCTTCGAGCCGATCTGGAACCGCAACTACATTGACCATGTGCAGATCACCGTGGCCGAGACGGTGGGTGTGGAGGGCCGCGGCAACTACTACGAGACTGCCGGGGCGCTGCGCGACATGGTCCAGAATCACATGTTCCAGTTGCTGGCCCTGGTGGCTATGGAACCACCGGTTTCGTTTGAAGCGAACGCCGTGCGGGACGAGCGCGTGAAGGTGCTGCACGCCTTGCAGCCGCTCAATCCCGAGAACACGCTCACCCGTACCGTGCGCGGCCAATACGGCGAAGGATCGGTCAAGGGCGAGCGGGTCCCCGCGTATCGCACGGAGAAGAACGTTTCGCCGTCATCGGCCACGGAAACCTACGTGGCCCTGAAACTGAACATCGACAACTGGCGCTGGGCCGGCGTGCCTTTCTATTTGCGCACCGGCAAGGCCCTGCCCAAACGCGTCTCTGAAGTAGCCATCCAGTTCAAACGGCCGCCGTTCACTCTGTTCCGCGAAACTTCGGTGGAGCATCTTTCCCGCAACTGGTTGGTCCTGCGCATCCAGCCCGACGAAGGAATCTCGCTCAGCTTCCAGGCTAAAGTGCCAGGACCGGTCGTCCGTCTGGGCAGCGTGAATATGGATTTCGCATACACCGCCTACTTTGGCGCAACGCCGTCCACCGGCTATGAGCGCTTGCTCTACGACTGCATGGTCAATGACCCGACGCTGTTTCATCGCGCCGACATGGTGGAAGCCGGATGGTCGGCGGTCACACCGATCCTGGATATCTGGAAGGCCCTGCCGCCTCGCAACTTCCCCAACTACGCCGCTGGCGCGTGGGGACCGAAGGAGTCGGACGACTTGCTGGAGCGCGACGGGAAGGCTTGGAGGAATCCATAGGAACACATGATCCTGGCCGGAGATGTCGGCGGCACGAAATCCAACCTGGCGTTCTTCAACGAGCAGTTGGAGGTGGTGGCCGCGCGCACCTGCCATAGCAGCCAGTTTCCAAACCTGGAGGCCATGGTGGAACAGTTTGTGGCCGGATCGAAGCCGGAGCTAGCCGCCTTCGGCGTCGCCGGGCCCGTGCTGAACGGCGTCTGCAAGACCACCAACCTGCCGTGGGTGGTGGATTCCCAGGAAATGGCCCGCAAGCTGGGAATCGCCTCCGTGGGCCTGCTGAATGATCTGGAAGCGACCGCTTATGGCTTGGAAGTTCTCAAGCCTCGGGACTACTCGGTGATCAATGAAGGCCATCCGGTACCCGAGGGCAATCAAGCGGTGATCGCCGCGGGCACCGGACTGGGTGAAGCGGGCATCACCTGGGATGGCGGACGGCGGCGTCCGTTCCCCTGTGAAGGCGGTCACGCCGGGTTCAGTCCCTGCAACGACCTGGAAGTCGAGTTGGCACGCTACCTTCTGGCGAGGTTCGGCTACAACGAGTGTGAACTCGTTCTTTCCGGGCCGGGATTGGTGCGCATCGTCGATTTCCTCCGCGACACCAAACGCGGCGAGGTGGAGTCCTGGCTGGAAGAGGAAATGACTTACACCGATCCCGCCGCCGCGATTTCCCACGCTGGCCTGGAAGGCACCAGTCAGATCTGCGTGCAGGCCTTGAACATGTTTGTCTCCATCTACGGCGCTGAGACCGCCAACCTGGGTTTCAAGGTCATGGCCACGGGAGGAATCTTCGTTGGAGGCGGCATCGCTCCCAAGATCCTCCGCAAACTGATTGACGGACGTTTTCTCACCGCCTTCCTGGGCAAGGGTCCGCTTCGCGCGGTGCTCGAGAACATGCCCTTGAAAGTGATCCTCAACGAAAAGACCGCCCTGCTGGGAGCGGCCTACTATGCCGCGCGGGAGGCGCCAAAACATGACTGAAGCCATCACGCTGGCCCGCCATATCATCCGCGAAGAGCATCTCCATCCCGAGGCGCAAGGACAGCTCTCCACTCTTCTCACGCAGATCGCCTACGCCGCCAAGATTCTGGCCCGTGAAATCCGGCGCGCTCCGCTGGTCGGCCAACTCGGACTGATCGGCGATAAGAACGCCACCGGCGACGCGCAGAAGAAGCTGGACGTCTTCG
>CAYPHP010000125.1:0-8088 GCA_964410045.1 uncultured Acidobacteriota bacterium
CTTCGGCCTTCGTTCATTTGCCTCCGTTACAGCCCCTAGTTGCGGGCATATTACTACATGAGAAGCAAGGCGGCCATTGTTTCGATGGCATCCCACAGATTCTGGAGTCGGATGTTCTCGTTGTGGCTGTGCTGGTTGTTGTCGTGATTGGCGATGGGAACGATGATCACCGGACGCCGCAGGATTTCCTCAAAGACCTGCAACGGAAGAGTCCCGCCGAGGATGGGCGCCTTGATCACCGGACCGCGCGCCGATTCCAGGGCGCGGATGACGAGTTGCGAAACTTCCAGATCCATGGAAGTGCGCACGGAGTTGTCGCCGCTGCGCACCGCGACTTTGGCGATCCGCGGGTAGCGACGGCGCATGGCGTCGTCCGGATCGCGATCCGTCACGTGGTAGCCCTGGGTCCGGATGTGCTCCACCACGCGCTCCAGGGCGACGCGGTGGTCAATGCCCTTCACTACGCGAATATCCATCGACGCGGTGGCTTCCGACGGGACCACGTTGCGGGACCCACCGCCGACGGCTCCGCTGGAAATCCCGCGGATGTTCAGCGAGGGCATCAGGACCGCTTCTTCCAGCCGCGATCCCACTTTCTCGGTGCGCGCCAGCCCGAATTCGCTCTTCAGCGTCTCGTCCACATTGGGCATGGCGGCCAGGGCTTTCTTCTCCGTTTCACTGAGCGGCTCGACGCCTTTGTAGAAGTCCTTCACCAGTACGCGTCCATCGACGTCCTTCATCGACGCCAGGAGTTGAGCCAGCATGAACGCGGGATTTGGCGCCCAGTTGCCGTAGTGGCCGCTGTGCAATTCCTTGTTCGGACCGTAGACGGTGACGTGGAAACTGGTGACGCCGCGCGCGCCGAACGCGATCTGCTGCTGGCGGGTCTGGTGTACCGGGCCGTCGCAGAAGATCCAGAAATCGCCGCTGAGCAGTTCCTTGTTGGCTTCCACGATCTGGCCAAGATGCGGAGAGCCTGCTTCTTCCTCGCCGTCGAGCAGGAACTTGATGTTGGCTCGAGGAGCCATGTTCGCCGCGCGCAGAGCGTCGAGCGCCGCCAGCAGCGCTATGATCGGCGCTTTGTCGTCGCCGGCAGACCGCGCGTACAGCCGCCACTCGGGATCGAGCTTGGTGGACGGCGAAAAGGGTATTTCCGCGTTCGCGGACCGGAGTGTCGGCCGGAACGGATTCCCGCCGGTCATGGTCCACTTCTCGGGCTCCACCGGCTGGCCGTCATAGTGAACGTAGAAGATCACCGTTTGCTTCGAGCCTGGCGCGAGCAACTCGCCATAGATGGCCGGCGGCGATCCGGCGGCTTCCAGCAGCCGCGTTTTCACCCCGCGCTTCTCGAACAAGCCTTGGATATGCGCGGCGTTCCGCCGCATATCGTTCAAGTTGGCGGCGACGTTGGGCATCGACAGCAGGTCAATGAACTCGCGCAGGATCGCGTGCTCATTCGCCTGCCTCCAGGCGCGCGCAGGCTGGAGTTGCATGGCCAACAGGAGTAGCGTGATTCCGATCATCGGCGTTTATCTGTGTTCATCGGCGGTTAATACCTCTTCTGCTGAGGTGAAGTAAGCACAATCCGGGTGATGAAACACCAGCGCGCTGACGCTGGCTTCCGGCTCCATCATCATGCCTTCGGTCAGACGCACCCCGATCTCCTCGGGACGCAGCAGCTTCCAAATCCCTTGCTGGTCGTCGAGGTTCGGACACGCGGGATAGCCGAAGCTGTAGCGCTTGCCGCGATAGCGCGAGGTGAAGCGCTCCTTCATCGTCAGCGTCGGCGGATCGGGGAATCCCCAATCTTCGCGGATACGCCGATGTAACCACTCGGCGCAGCCTTCTGCGGTTTCGATGGCCAGAGCCTGCAAGGCGTGTGATGCAAAGAAGCGCCCGGCGTCCTTGGCGGCTACAGATCGCTCGCGCACTCCCTCGCCCGCTGTAACCACGAACAGCGCCAAGTGATCGCGTCCGGCGTCAAGCCCGCCTTCCTTTGGATCGAGGATGTAGTCGCTCAGGCATAGACCGTCCTCGCGCGGTTGCCGTCCAAAGGCAAACGTGTGCACGGGGCTGCTTCCGCCCGGCGCGAACAAGTGGATGGCGTTGCCGTCACGCTCGGCTTCAAAGAACTGCCACACCGCGCGGACCTTCATGAACTCGGCCGCCTGCTGCTTCACTTCCTCGACGTTATGGAACAGTTCCAACGCCTTCTCGTCACGCTCGGCCAACAACTTCTCGAAGTTGCCTTTGAATCCCAGGTGGCGCCCGTAGAGCATGTACGGATTGATGTAGCTCCAGACCTCGGCCAGGTTCGGCACGTCGCGCAACTTGCGGTCGAGGTACGGCGCGCGCGGGACCGGCAGGTCGGTGCGGACCTTGGAACTGCGCTGCTCGGACGTCGGGACGCGCTCGGCTTCCGGCGCTGATTCCACCACCGCTGCGGTTTCAGTGTGCGACGCCAGCGTGGTCTCGCGCGTCGCCGGATCCATGAGCCGGTTCATCAACTCCAGTCCGGTCATGGCGTCCTTGGCATAGCAGACCGCCTGCGTGTACGCCGGCGCGATGCGCTGGCGCGTGAACTTTTCGGAGAGCGCCGCGCCGCCCACCAGCACGGGAACGTTCACGCCCGCGTCATGCAGATCGCCCGCAGTGATCACCATCTGCTGCGCGCTCTTCACCAACAATCCGGAAAGGCCGATGGCATCCGGCTGGTGTTCCTTGTAAGCCTTGATCAATTCTTCCGGTGGAATCTTGATCCCCAGGTTGACCACCGTATATCCGTTGTTCGAGAGAATGATCTCGACCAGGTTCTTGCCAATGTCGTGGACGTCGCCCTTCACCGTGGCCAGCACGATCTTGCCGCGGGCCGCGGTGTCGCTCTTCTCCATGAACTGTTCCAGGTGGCTGACGGCGGCCTTCATGGCCTCCGCCGACTGCAGCACCTCGGCGACGATCAATTCGTTGTTGTTGAACAGGCGGCCCACTTCGGTCATCCCGGCCATCAGCGGGCCGTTGATGATGTCCAGCGGCGCGACGCCTTCTGCGCGCTTACGGTCGAGGTCTGGGATCAGACCGTCCTTGCTGCCCTCGATGATGTAATTGCCGAGGCGTTGATCGAGCGGAAGATCGGCGGCCTTCTGTTTCACCTTGGCCGTGGCACGGCGGAAGTATTCGGTGATGGCCGCGATGTGGAACTGATTGATCGCGGCTTTCTGCGCCTGGGTTTGCTCCCGCCAGTCTTCCGGCGCAGTCCGCTGCTCGCCTTGAGCAGGCGGCGTATTGAACAGCAGGTTTTCCGCGAGCTGGCGTTCTTCGTGCGGGATGCTGGCGAAGCGTTCCAGCTTCTCGGTGTTGACGATGGCAGCGTCCAGTCCGGCCTTGGTGCAGTAATAGAGGAAAACGGAGTTCACCACCTCACGCGCCGACGCGGGCAGGCCGAAGGAGATATTGGAAATGCCCAACACTGTCTTGACGTGCGGGATCTGCTCCTTGATCAATCGCAGCGCTTCGATAGTCTCAACAGCGCCGCCGATGTAGTTCTCGTCGCCGGTGGCGCAGGGAAACACCAGCGGGTCAACCAGGATGTTCTCCGGCGGGATTCCGTATTTCGTGCTCAGCAAGTCGACAGAACGTTGCGCAACGGCCAGCTTGCGTTCGCGCGTGAAGGCCTGCGCCTGAAGCTTGTCTTCGTCAATACAGCCGACCACGATGGCCGCTCCGTAGGCCCGGGCCAGTGGGCAGATGAGCTGGAGTTTTTCCTCACCGTCCTCCAGGTTGATGGAGTTGATGATGCTCTTGCCCTGGCAGTAGCTCAGCGCCAGCTCCACCGCGCGCGGATCCGTGGTGTCGATCATGATCGGCGCCTTGATCTTGCGGATCAGGCGGTCGAAGAACGGAGGAATGTCTTTGATCTCCTCCCGCTCGGTGGATTGCAGACAAACATCGACGATGTGCGCGCCGTTGCGCACCTGCTTACGGGCGATGTCCGTGGCCTCGTCCCACGCCTCTGCGGCCACGAGTTGTTTGAAGGCGCGCGAGCCGATCACGTTGGTCCGCTCGCCTACCAACAGCGGACGATTTGACTCCTCGGCTTCAACCAATTCGATGCCGGTGTAGTAGGCGCGATGGCTGGGCGAACGCGGCGCGCGCGGCTTCTTGCCCTCCACCATCTGCGCCAGCATGCGGATGTGTGCCGGACCAGTGCCGCAGCATCCTCCGACGATGTTCAACCAGCCAAGGTTCACAAATTTCTCGAGCTGCCGGGTCAGCAACTCGGGAGTCTCGTTGTACTGACCCTCTGCATCCGGCAACCCTGCGTTCGGGTAGCAGGAGACTCGGCCCGGGGCGATCTCCTGCAGGGAGCGGAGGTGGTCAGTCATGTACTCGGGCCCGGTGGCGCAATTCAGTCCGACGGAGAGCAGGTCCATGTGCGCGATTGAGACGCAGAATGCTTCGGCCGACTGACCGGCCAGCATGGTCCCGCCTGTCTTTTCGATGGTGCCTGAGACCATCAGCGGGATGCGGTCGCCGGCATCCTTCCATAACTTCTCCACCGCAAGCAGCGCCGCTTTGACGGTGCGCGTGTCGTTGCAGGTTTCCAGTAGGAGGACGTCCGCGCCACCGTCATAGAGAGCACGCGCTTGCTCGTAGTAGTAGCCTCTCAGTTCTTCAAACGTCACCCCGCCGGTCAGGGAAATTGCTTTCGTGGTCGGACCCATAGACCCGGCCACAAAACGCGGCTTGCCGTCCTTGGCAGCCTCGTCGGCGGCTTGGCGCGCCAGTCGCGCCGCCGCCAGTGTGATCTCACGCGCTTTGTCCGCCAGTTTGTACTCGGCCAGCACCAGCGCGCTCGACTGGAAGGTGTTGGTCTCCACCATGTCCGAGCCCGCCGCAAAATATGCGCGATGAATATCCAGCACCACGTCGGGCCGGGTCAGGTTCAGGTTCTCGTTACAGCCTTCAAGCGACGGCCCGCCGAAGTCCGCCGCAGTCAACTGCGCCTGCTGCAGCATCGTGCCCATAGCTCCGTCGAGGACCAGAATACGGCTGGCCAAGGCGTCGAGCAGGGCTTCACGGCGAGAGTTCATATTTCTATTTCGATATCCGTTCCATTCAAACGCACTGGGAAGCTCGCGACCGGACCGCGCGCGGGACCAGCGATACCGGCGCCGGTCTTCAGATCGAACTGCGCGCCGTGCCAGGGACACAGCACCGTCTTCTCGTGGATCATGCCTTCGGAAAGCGGTCCGCCGACGTGATTACAGTCGTCGCCGACGGCGAAGTACTCCGAGCCGACCCGGAAGAGCGCGATCTTCTGCCCTCCCGCTTCCACCCGCAGCCCCTGATCTTTGGGGAACTGGTCTACAGTCGCGACCTTGACGTAGCTGCCCATCTATAGATTCTAGCAAATAGAGAGGAGGGACGGGTCCTCGCCGCGGAGACACCGAGGGCACGGAGGCGGTCAAGGTCCTTTGGCCTGGAGCCTCTCTGGCTCGGTGTCCTCGGTGGCTATTCATGCCGGAGTGCTGCCAGCGCCGAGGAAGATGTTAGGGGTATACTTCGGGGGCCATGAAGAAAGTCAGCCGCCGTAAGGCCGTGAAGAAGATCGTGGGCGCGATGAGCTTGGCCGCCTCTGGATTGAGCCTGGGCCAGACCCGCCGGCCGCCGCCCAACTTCGTGTTCTTCCTGACCGACGACCAGCGTCAGGACGCCCTGAGTTGCTACGGCAACAGGATCCTGCAGACGCCAAACATGGACCGCATCGCCAACGGCGGCATGCGATTCGCGGAAGCCTTCGTGACCAACTCGCTGTGCCGGCCGTCGCGCACGTCCATCCTCACCGGGCAGTACTCGCATACCCACGGCGTGATGCACAATTCCGACGGGCGCAATCTGCCGGGCCGGGCTGCTCTGCTGCCCAGTCAAGTGACTTTTCCGCACTTGCTGCAGCAAGCCGGATACTGGACCGCCTTGGTCGGCAAGTGGCATTTGCTCAACGAGCCCGGCGGCTTCGCGCAGTCTGCAATTTTTCCCGGGCAGGGCTTGTACCAGGACCCCATCTTGATCGTGAACGGCGCGCGGGTGAAGTTCCGCGGGCACTCCTGCGACGTCGTCGGCGACAACGCCCTGCAGTTCCTCGCCGACCGCCCCAAAGACAAGCCTTTCTGCCTGCTGGTGCATTTCAAGGCGCCGCATCGCCAGTGGATCCCCGCGCGGCGCTACGCCGACCGCTTCAAGGACGTCACGATCCCCGAGCCGCGCACCTTCGACGAGACGCTGCAGGGCAAACCGCTGGCCGTGCGGCAGACGGCCATGGCCGTCGGAGCGATGCAGGATTTTGAGAACCGCGGCTGTCCCGCGAATCTCGCTCCCGCAGCCAAGAAGAAGTGCAACCTTCAGGAAATGGTCAAGAACTACTACCGTGTCCTGCTCAGCGTGGATGAAAACGTCGGACGCGTGCTCGACTACCTGGACAAGGAGCGGCTGACGGACAATACCGCGGTCATCTACAACGCCGACAACGGTTTTTTCCTCGGCGATCACGGGCTGATGGACAAGCGGCTGATGTACGAGGAATCGATCCGTGTGCCGCTGATGGTCCGCTACCCGGGGCGCGCGGGTCAGGGTGTTGTGGACCGCCAGCATCAGGCGTTGAACATCGATTTGGCTCCGACGCTGCTCGATCTGGCGGGAGTTCCGGTGCCTGCCGACATGCAGGGCCGGAGCCTGGTGCCGCTACTCGAAGGCAAATCGCCGGAATGGCGCAGTTCATTCCTGTACGAATACTACGAGTATCCCGCCGTGCACTGCGCGCGGAAGAATCGCGGCGTGCGCACGCGCGATTGGAAGTACATCCACTACTGGGAGCTTCCTGAGGAATACGAACTCTACAACGTGAAAGAGGATCCCAACGAGCAGCGCAACCTGGCCGGCGAACCCGCCTATGCGGCGAAGCTCGCGGAGATGCGCGCCGAACTCGCCCGCCTGCGCAAAGAGACCGCTGACATCGACCTGCCCAATACAGATCCCGGCCCCTGCGACTACGACATCGGCCGCCCCGCGGATCCGCGGCCATGGGAAAGGTAGCCGTTCGCACGCTTGTTGTCTTTCGCAGCGCGTCGCGGGCTAGCTGACTCTTGTTTGCGTATGCTGCGCGTCCAGGCCAAGCCTGTAGTTGTCTCTTGCCCGCTCTGCCCTCTACTGACGGTACAAAAAACTTTTGATTGTCAAGTCCCGCAGGCGTATGGCAGTATCGGCAAAATCAGACGGTCCGCGAGTGCAATCTGGGCGGAAAAAGGCATGCGTATCAAGCCAATCAGGAGGTTAGTGCCAAGGGTCCAGCGTCGTTTGACGGTTCGTGAGAACCAGGTTTTCGAGCTCCTCCTCAAGGCATGGCCAGATCGCGAAATCGCGGCAAGATTGAAGATCAGTACCAGAACAGCGCGATTTCACGTCTCAAACATTCTTTCGAAATTCGGCGTTTCTAACCGCCTCGCGCTCCTTCACACGGTACTTTCCGCCGATGCTTGGACCCAACACGACTGACTGGTTGTCTGCCGGTGGCCCGTTAGAACTTGATTAACTGGCGTCTACGCCAGTTGTATCCGAGCGGCGTTCGAACTACCCTCCGCCTACTCAGTGCCCCCGACGTTAGAGGGGCTGCGATAAGGAGGGGTTCAATAGTGGACCGAATGATTTGGGGACGTGTCGGATGTTGGCTCGTGGTCTCAATTGCCCAGGTCGTCGCTTGCCAGTCGCCGGGTTTCGTGCCAAGAGCCGGGCGAGCCACGATGGGCGGCAGCCCCGACTATTCGATTAGCCCGAAGACGGTTGTGCGGGGAAAGGACTACAACGTAGTCATCCGTCCCCGTTCCGACTGCCAAGCCCCGGGTTCCCTGGCCGATGTCCGCGTAGATGTCGAGGACGTGAGTGGCTTTAAGGTTTCCACCTCCCAGGGAACCGACTGTTTTCTGAGGTTCAAGCTGTCGGTCGCAGACGATGCACCGTTGGGAGAATTGAACATCCCTTTGGTGAAGGGAGCAAAGAACGACGCTGTCGACGTGCTGACCCTACATGTCTCCAGCG
>CAYPHP010000125.1:8098-8569 GCA_964410045.1 uncultured Acidobacteriota bacterium
GTAGAGCCCGGTCCCATTCCTCCAGGTCTCGAGGAGCAAGCCGACATATTCTGGAAAGTCCTCCCGAGGCGCGTCACGTCCGACAGTTTTGGCAGAGCATTCACAAGTCGATATTTCGCCGTCGAAGTGATCGTCGGCAACAACACCGGGTATGACCTCCAGATCGCCGGCATAGGGTTTGAGCCGCCGGGATCCTCGTTTGACGCCCCAATTCCGACGGACGCTTACAACACGACGCGGAGCACGCTGGAGAGGGAGCAGCAGGTGGGGGCCCGGGCCCTCACGATAAACATCATTAAGGCGGTCGGGCCAATGCTGACCGGTGCTGGTTTCTTCTTCAAGTCGACTGCCGCCTCGGCTTTTTGGAACGCCTCCGTTGGGTTGTTCAATAATCCCGTTGAGAAAGGGGCGGAGCTCATCTTCCCGGACAAAACGGTCCGTCAACTCATCGGCCTTGACAATCGGTCAGTG
>CAYPHP010000126.1:0-1788 GCA_964410045.1 uncultured Acidobacteriota bacterium
GTGTGGACGATGCAGGCCGGCAAGGACGTCTACTGCGAGAAGCCCTGCTCTCACAATTGGTGGGAAGGGAAACAGCTCGTGGACGCTTCCAAGAAATACAGCAAGCAGATCATCTACCACGGCAGCCAGTCGCGCTCCAGCGCTTCCGTCCTGGAAGCCATGCAGAAGATGAAGGAAGGCTTGATCGGCGACGTCTACATGGCCAAAGGCCTGTGCTACAAGTGGCGCGACACCATTGGCAGGGCCAAGGAAGAAGCGGTGCCAGCGGGCGTCAATTACGACCTGTGGACCGGTCCTGCACCGCTGAAATCCTTCACCAAGAACCGTTTCCACTACAACTGGCACTGGATTTGGGACACCGGCAACGGCGACATCGGCAACCAGGGCATCCACGAACTGGACAAGGCCCGTTGGGGCTTGGGTGTCGACTACCCGGTGAAGGTTTCCTCGATCGGCGGACACTTCATGTTCGACGACGACCAGGAAACCCCCAACACCCTGAACACCACGTTTGAGTTCAAGACCGCCGACGGCAAGAAGAAGATGATGGTCTTCGAGGTGCGTCACTGGATGTCCCACCACGAAGCCGACATCGGCACGCCGGGATTCGGAGAAGAAGAGCCGTTCGTGCCTGCGGCCGGCGCAGCCCCGCCGAAGAAGACTCCACCGCGCCGCGCTCCCGATCCGAACACCATCGGCAACATTTATTACGGGTCGAAGGGCTACTTGGCTATATCCGTCTACAGCGCCTACAAGAGCTGGATCGGCAAGGAACAGGAGCCCGGGCCGAGCAAGCGCGGCGGCGGCGACCACTACGCCAGTTTCATCGATGTAGTCCGCAGCCGGGATCATTCCAAGATCGCCGCGCCGATCGAGGAAGGACACAAGTCCTGCACCCTGATCCACCTGGCCAACGCCTCCTACCTGCTGGGCCGGACCATCAACTTCGATCCCGCCACCCAGAAAGTGGTCGGGGACCCGGAAGCCGCCAAGCTGCTTCGCGGCACGTATCGCAAAGGCTACGAGGTTCCGGAGAAAGTCTAAGCACCAAGACCTTCCGAATGCCCCTGTGGTGTACAATCCACCGCAGGGGCACTTCACTTTCTGGGAGGTTCTGCGATGAGGAAGACCTTTGCTCTCTCCTTGCTTCTGATGGTCGCCCCGGCCTGGGCCGCCGATCCGGCGTTTCAAGTGCAGATCCGCTACATTGAGGCCTGCTCGTGCGACCTGTTCTGTCCCTGCTACTTCAACGATCACGCTTCGCATCAAGGCACCGGTGCGCACAAATGTACGTTCAACAATGTCGGACTGGTCAGCGCCGGTAAGTACGGCGACACAAACTTAACCGGGCTCAAGTTCTGGCTGTCCGGCGACCTGGGTTCCGATTGGGGTACCAAGAAGGAATCCGATTGGCTGATCGCCACCTTCGAACCTTCCGCCACTCAGGCCCAGAAGGACGCGATGATGGCGGTCCTGACCAAGGTGTATCCGGTGAAATGGAAGTCGGTGGAGTTTGACACCTCGGCCATCTCCTGGAGCATTTCACCCGACGGCAAGACCGCGGAAGCCAAGATGGCCAACGGCAAAGGGCACGTGAAGCTGACCCGCGCGCCGTCCGTCGACGCCAGCAAGCCCGCCCAGGTCTTCAACGTCCGCTACTTCGCCGCGAACTGGAACAGCCCCTTCGACCTGTATCACTCGGAGCACTATTACAAGGGCGGCGGGAAGTCCTATTCGCTGAAGAACGCCAACGGCTTCGTGATCACCATCGAGGCCACCAGCGATGGG
>CAYPHP010000126.1:1798-8532 GCA_964410045.1 uncultured Acidobacteriota bacterium
CGCGTAAAGATCGCCAAGCCCGCGGCCACGAAGAAGACGGAGTAGTAGCCACGGAGGGCACGGAACCATTCCGTGACTTCCGTGCTTTTCAGTGGCTACTTCTTCTCGAACGACAAGTAGTACTGGTAGGGCAGGAAGTCCATCCGCTTGGCGAGGCGGAAGCCTGCTTTGTCCAGCTCGGCGATCACTTCCTGGTCTGACAGCTTCATGGACGGCGGCGGACCCACGTCCATCTCCTTTTTGTGGAACTCGATGATCACGATGCGTCCGCCCGGCTTCAGCGCCTGGGCCAGCTTGGCGTAATATGCGGGGCGCTTATCGATGTGGTGGAGCACGTCGCAAAAGAAAATAGTGTCGACGCTGGCGGCGGGAAGGCGCGCATCGTCGGGCGCAGCCAGGACCGTCACCATATTCTTTGGAGCGTCTTTGCCGGCAATCTTCAGCAGCTTCTCATCGATGTCGACGGCATAGACTTTGCCGGCATGCATGGCGAAGCGTCGCGCGAAATACCCGGTTCCCGCGCCGATGTCCGCCACCGTTTCGTCCGGCTTCAGATCCAGCGCCATCACCACTTCATGGGGCTTCTGCCACTTGTCTCGTGACGGGTCCTCCAGGATCTTGGCGAACTCGTCGGATGACGGATGGTGGTTCTTTTGATGGGCCACTTGTCCGAACGCGGCCGCGCACAGAGCGAGAATGCAGGTGAAAAGTTTCATCGGACCTCCAGTATCAACCCTGGAACCATTCCGGGGTCAAGCCCCCCAAATGTCACCAAGTGTAAAACCTTCGGGGAACGGATCGTCGGGATCGAGGACGTAGTTGGCAAAGCCGGTGATCCAGGCGCGGCCGGACAGCGTCGGAACCACGGCGGCGTACGAACCCACGCGCGTTTCTTCCACCAGCCGTCCGGTGAACGTGGTGCCGAGAATTCCCTCGTGGACGTAGTCCTGATGAAGCGGCAGACGCCCGCGAGCGTGCAGCAGGGACATGCGCGCGCAGGTGCCCGTTCCGCACGGCGAGCGGTCCAGCACACCGGACAGATGGCCGGTGGAAACCACCACGGCGTTTTTGCCGTGCGCTCCGGGACTCGACGGCGGACCGGTCAGTTCAGCGATGCTGGCCCCGGAGATCGCCGGATTCTCGGGATGCACGGCCACAAGCTGTTCCTTGGCGGCGGCGTTAATCATGGCTCCGATGCGCACAATGTCGCGCCCTTCATCGGGAGTCAGGCGCAGGCCGAGCGGAGCGGCTTCCGCGAGCACGTAGAACATTCCGCCGTACGCAAGGTCCACCGTCACGGTGCCCAAGTTCGGTACTTCGATCGGCTGATCCATGTGTACGGCGAACGCCGGAACGTTGCGGAACGTCACTCGCTTGACTTTGCCCGCGGAAACTTCCGCCTCCACGCCTACGAGTCCGGCCGGTGTTTCGAGCGTCAGCTTAGTGACCGGTTCACGGGCCTCGACCATCCCGGTTTCGATCAGCACCGTGACCACGCAGATGGTGTTGGTGCCGGACATCGGCGGGTATTCGGTCTGCTCCATGATCACGAAGCCGGCGTCGGCTTCGGAACGCGTTGGCGGCAGGATCAGGTTGCAGTTGGCAGCGGGGTAGCCACGCGGCTCGCGCAGCATGCGCTTGCGTAGCGCGTCGCCATGCTGTTCGAGCCAGGTTTTCTTCTCGAACATCGTGGCGCCGGGAACGCCGAGGACGCCGCCGGTAATCACGCGTCCGGGCTCGCCGCAGGCGTGCGCGTCCACGGCTGTGATCATGCTGGATAAACGCATGAACGAAGTTTATCGCGCCGTCTACTTCTGGGGAAGCTCGGCTAACAGGGCCTGAGCGCCGTTCCGGCGATAGGCCGCCCAGAGCCGTTGAGATTCCTGTGAAAGCGGCAGGAACTGGCCGACGCCGCGAGCTTCGAGCGCTTTGCGCTCCGGGACCCAGACCTGGGCATCGGTGAACTCTGCGGACCGCAGGAACACTCGGACACTGACGATTTCGGCTTCCGGCCCGGTCCGCCCGGTCTCGAAGGCCAGTGCGTCGGCAAGTGCAACTTGCTGGCCGGGCGCCACAGCGCGCCGGGCGGCGGCAAGGCGCGCGCGATACTCTCCTCCGGCGGCGTCGCGGAAGGTCCAGACAATCTGAAAGTCCTTTACTGGGCGTCCGCCGGTGTTACGGACTTCCACGGAAGGGTCGAGAAGGCGCCCTTCGGAAAACGAGGCCCGCGCCGAAACGATTTGGAGGGGCGCGCCCGGCAAGGCGACGATTTCTACGCGTCCGGGCAGAGCGTGGCTGCGCAAAATCTCGGCGCGCGGTCCGGCCAGAGGACGCAGTTGCGTCCGCTGCTGTTGCTCGGCCGTATCGGTCCAGCGTTCCAAGGTTGCCACGACGCTGCCCGGTTGACGCGTAGCCAATGCGGCCAAGTAGGCCCGGTCGCGAGCGGCCTCCGCTTGATTCAAGTCCGTGAAGACCACTGGACGGACCTCGGGCTCGGGAGCCCGCGGCGTTTCCAGCGTGGGCCGCGCGGTTACCTCCGGCGCGGTGGGGCGAGTCCGAGCCACGACAGGAGACGGGATCGGGGCGCGAAGCTCGATACTCACACCCACCGTCAGCAGGGCAAGCGCGGCTACGGCGGAAAGGGCCATCCAGGCCGGGACCAAACGCGGACGGGGAATGGCGGAATCGTGATTCAAGGAAACAGCGGCCAGCACCTGGGCGGAGAGGCCGGTCGGTGGCTCGATGCCCGGCAGCCCGCGGAGCTGCGTCGAGAGGCCAGAGTACTCCTGCACCCGGACGGCGCAATCCGCGCAGGCGGCTACGTGCCGCCGGACCAGCGCCGCGCGCCACCAGGAGAGGTCACCGGTAGCTTCGAGCGCCAGCCATTCTTCCCGCGGATGACTCATTTGGTCCCTTCTTCCTTTAACAAATGCTTCCTCATCTTGATCCGGGCGCTGGCGATGTGCGTGCGCACCGTAATCATCGAACATCCCAGGGCCGCGGCCACTTCCTGGTTGGGCAGCCCTTCCAGGTCGCGCATCACTACGGCGGCGCGTTCCTTCGGCGACAGTACTTTCAACGCCGCCCACAGACGGCGGTGTCGCTCGCTCTGGAGCAACGCTTCCTGGGGCAGCAGACCCGGAGCCTGCATGCTGTCCCGCAACTCGCCGTGCGACTCGTCATCGAGCGAAGCCCCGGTCCGATGCGGCAGGCGGCTGCGCTGAAAGTCGATGGCCGCGTTCGCGGCGATCCGCAGCAGCCAGGGAGTAGCCCGCGCCGGATCGCGAAGTTGCTCGCGATGCAGCCAAGCCTTCAGGAACACGTCCTGGGTCAGGTCCTGGGCGTCGCCGGCGTTGCCCACCATTCGATACAGCAGTCCGAAGACCCGCCGCGAATGGCTGCGCACCAGAGGGGCAAACCAGTCCTGCTCCTCTGACGCTGCTATTTGTTCCTCCTCAAGCTTAGGACGGCTGCCCCGGCTCAGCGTTGAGGGGGATTCTGTGCCCGGGTTCGGCTTGGGCGGGTGGGTGGGCTTGGTCATCCGGGCTCGCCACAGATCGAGGGTCCTGTCCGCGGGCTAGGGGGTGGGTGCGATTCCACGTGCCCGCGCCTTCTGCGCCAGCTCGCCCCGGCTTTCCAAGTGTAACTTGCGGAAGACAACCTTCAGGTGCGACTTCACGGTGTCTTCGCTGATGAACAGGCGTTCGCCGATCTCCCGGTTGCTCAGCCCGTCCACAACGCCCTGAACAATCTCCATTTCGCGGGCGCTCAAGGCGTCCCAATCCTTGCGCGGGCTGGCCAGATGGCGCACCACGTCGGCCATATAGCGGCGCTCCAGCCAGAGTTCGCCGGAAGCCACGCACTTCACCGCCTTGCGCAGGATGTCGACCTTGGCGGTCTTAAGGATCACCCCGGAAGCGCCGGCGCGAACCAGGTCCAGGGCCTGCTCGGTGGAGACGTCGCCGCTTAAGGCCAGGAAATGCGTGCTGGGGATCTGCGGCTTGCACTGCACCAGGACTTCCATGCCATCGTGCACCGGCATTTTCAGATCCAGGAGCACCACGTTGGGCTTCAATTCCAGCATCCGCACCATCGCGGTTCCCGGATCGGTTTCTGTGCCCATGACGTGGATTTCCGGATCGCCGGCCAGGAAAGCGCGAATGGCGTCGCACACCATGGCGTGATCATCGACTACGTAGACGCTGACTGGCTCCATGTTTGACCTTAGTGTAACGCAATTCCCGTGGCGACTGTAGCGCTAGACCGTCTTGGTGACCTTGGTGAGCTGACGCGGCGCGTCGGGGTTGATCCCCTTGGCGGCGGCCAGCAGCGCAGCAAAGATCTGTCCCGGAATGATGTAAGGGATCGGTGTATACAGATCGTCGTCGCCGATTCCTGGCAGCGGCAGGTGGATCAGGCGCGAGGCCAAGGGTCCAAGCCGCTCGCCGCTGATCACCAGGGTATCGGCGCCGAGTCCTTTCAGCCGTTCGAGCAGAGCTTTTTGTCCTTGCAGCGTGGGACCGGGCGGGGCCAGCACGAAGGCCGGGAAGTTGGAGTCCACCATGGCGATCGGTCCGTGCAGGAAATCGGCGGAGGAAAAGCGCTCGGCCACCACGTAGCAGGTCTCCATGAGCTTGAGGGCCAGTTCGAAGGCGTTGGCGTAGTTCAGTCCGCGCCCCACGACCAGGGCGTGATTCATGAAGCGATAGCGGTCGGCGAGTTCCGCGATCCCCGGACGCAAGCGAAGAGCTTTGGCCGCGAAGGACGGCAGACGCTCCAGGCGGCTGGCGGGCATCCGTCCTCCCAGCGCCCAAGCCAGCAGGTAAAGCAGGAGCAGTTGGCCGGTATAAGTTTTCGTGGCGGCCACGCTGCGTTCCTTGCCGGCATGAACCAGCCAGCACTCGTCCACCAAACCGGCCATGGTCGACTCCGGCTCGTTGGTGATACCCAGGGTATAGGCGCCGCCGCGCCGGCACGCTTCGAGGACCTGGTTCACGTCCGTGCCTTCGCCGGATTGCGAAATGCCCACCACCAGCGCGTTTTTCAGCCGCAGGTCCACGTGGTAGAGCGTGTGAATGGATGGAGCGGCCAACGCCACCGGCAGGCCGGTGCTGATCTCGATCAGGTAGCGGCCGAACGTGGCGGCGTTGTCGGATGTTCCACGTGCCACCAGCACCACCAGCGGGAACTGCCGCCGCGCCGCCAGATCCCGAAAGCGCCGGGCCTTGCGCCATTCCCGGCGATAGGTCCGCTCCAGCGCCGCGGGCTGCTCCTCGATCTCTTTGAGCATTACCGACATGATCCTTACATGATAAGCTGCGGCGCGATGCTGCGGCGAGTTACCTGCGCCTGTCTGCTTTTTCCGTCGCTGATGACTTGCCCACTCTCCGCTCAGGATAACCAGAGTCTGGAACAGCAGTTGAAAACCGCCTTCGTCGACAAGGTCGTCACCCTTCGCCATCCCGACTGTAATGACCGCATCCGTTTTGACGCCAGCGGCGAGCTGGTCAGCCGGGTCAAGGACGGCTCATGGACGCTCTGCGGGAAGCTGATCGTTCGCCGACTGCGACTCCGGCCTGGCGAACTCATGCTCGAAGGAGACAGACTGTGGGTCGCGTTCAACCCGAGTATGACTTTGATTGACGGCGCCAAGGCTCTTCGCATCGAATACAAACCTATTCCCGAATCCGCAGACTTGCGCGCCCTGCACCGGCTTTTGGCCCGGGCCTTGGTGACGGAAGGCGATGCGCTGGAGACACCTGAAACCTGGAAACCCTATCTTTCAGGCACTCTCAAACCTACGGTCAAAGAGAGTTGGCATGTGCTCTCGGCAGGGTGTGGCGTTGGGAAGCTCCAGAGCGTGCAGGACGACCCCACGATCAAGACGCCCGAGCTGTTGAACAGACGGGAACCGAAGTATACCGACGCTGCCCGCAACGCTCGCCTGCAAGGGACCACCGTTTTGATCACGAAGGTAATGACGGATGGCAAGGTGTGCGGGACCACGATCTACCGTCCGCTGGGACTCGGATTGGACGAAGAAGCTGTCCGTGCGGTGAATGAGTGGCGATTTCGACCGGGCTTGAAGGACGGGAAGCCGGTTGGAGTGGTAGCCAGCATTGAAGTCACTTTCCGCTTGAAGTAACGATGGCCGCTCGCTTTCCAGTGGCACGCCTCTCTCTTTTGGGACAGAATGAAAGGCACCCCATCGCGACTGGGCGAGGACACGCGCATGATGAAGAAACGTCTGATGCTCCTTTGGCTGGCATTGCTGCTGGCCAGCGTCACGGCTTTTGCCGAGGACGCCTATTTCACATCCGGCGGCGTCAAGCTGCACTACACCGTACAGGGCAAGGGCGAGCCGGTGATTCTGATCCACGGCTTCGCCGTCAACATCCAGATGAACTGGGCGGCGCTGCTTCCGGCGCTGGCGCAGAACTACCAGGTGATCGCGCTCGACAATCGCGGGCACGGGCTGAGTGACAAACCCACCACACCAGAGGACTACGGGACCAAGTTTGTGGACGACGTGATCGCGCTGATGGACCATCTGAAGATCAGGAAAGCGCACGTGGTTGGTTATTCGATGGGCGGATTCATCACCGGCAAGCTGATGACCACGCACCCCGAGCGTCTGCTGACCGCCACACTCGGAGGCGCGGGCTGGCGGCATCCGGACGACGATCGCGCGGGCTTCGAAGCGCTGGCTGAGTCGCTGGAGCAAGGCAAAGGTC
>CAYPHP010000127.1:0-6037 GCA_964410045.1 uncultured Acidobacteriota bacterium
TCGGCGAATTCGTGGATGCGTTGGTCGCCCGGCCATTCGTCTCCTACCCTGGGGCCGACCGATGACACGCTACTGCAGGTGGTATTTCTCCTGCATGAGCCGCTGCAGGCGCGGTTTGTAGAGGATCTCCCAGGCCAGTTCCTTACCCGGAAACAGGTTCAGAGCGGCTCGGCGTGCGCCAGCCACTAGTTCCGAAGCTTCCTCCACAGGCATCGCCGGGCTCTGGCTGATTACGTTGATCACCAACCCGACCATAAACTGCAGACGGCGGGCTCGCAGGGCTTCTTCGCGGATTGCTTCCGGACTGGGCTTGCCGGTAATGCTGGAAACGGCCTCAGCGTTCATAGGGTCCCCTTGCGCTACAATGAGTCTGAGTATACCGAAAGGCGGGACCAACATGCCAGACGACTTGGAAGGCGAACCGAGTAGGGAGAACCTGGTCACCGTTTTTGAAACCAACGACGACTCCGAGGCGATGGTGGTGCGCAGCTTGCTGGAATCAAGCGGCATGGACGTGCTGTTCCAGACCACGGAAGCGCCCGCGGGTGTGTTTCCATTCAGTTCCATGCCCCTCGGTCACATCCGCCTGGAAGTGATCGAGTCACAGGCCGAGGAGGCGTTGCGGTTGATCGTTGACTCGCGGCGAGGTGGCCCAGAGGACGCCGATCGCGCCGAGCAGGCTTTGGAAGCTTCGAACGGCAACGACGCGGCCTAGGCCGCTGAGGTCAGATCCGCAAACACAAAGCCGTCTCGTTCCACCACCTCGCCCACCAACACCGGAATCGCCTGACGGAACATCGGACCGTCGTAGGCGAAGGTGTGAAATTCCCCTTTCTCCCCGCAGGGGTCAGTGCCGTCAGGCAGGATCGTCAGGAATGTGCCGTCGAAGTCCCTGCCAGCCAGCGACGCCGGTAAGAGCTTGGGATCGACACAGGTAATCTTGGCCTTCAGCCCGGCGGCGATCATCTCCTTCGCCAGGGCATCCGTGGGCAATCCCCACACCGGAAAAATGGGCTGCAATCCTGTTCCCTGGAGACTGCGCTCTCGGTATTCGCGAACGTCGGTCAGGAACAGATCCCCGAAAGCGATCGTGTCGTAGCCGGAACTGACGGCCTGCCGGCACACTTCGCTCATGATTCGCTCGTATTCCCCGTTGGAGCACGGCCACGGTAGCGGCACGGTCCAGAGCGGCAGACCCACCGCGGCCGCCTGTTGTTCGGCGAGCGGCCGGCGCACCGCGTGCATGGCCACCCGGTCAAACGCCTGGTTGATGGTGGTCAGCAACCCGTCCACCGGCACGCCTTGTTGGCGAAGGACGTGGAGCGTCCAGGCGCTGTCTTTGCCGCTGCTCCACGAAAGCAGGATCTTGGGCATGTGATAGTTTAGACGATTCGTTAGAGGAGGACGCACAGTGGCCACAGCTACCTACGACGATGTCAATCTGATCTTGAAACTCTACGACATGCGGCGCGAGCCGCGGATGCGCGCAGCCCGCGCCTGGTTCATCAGCAAGTTCAAGGCTGCCAACATGGAGGAGTTCTTGAAGATCTGCCCGCCGGGCAGCGACGAGAACGCCTCCTACCGCATGGTGACTACCTACTGGGAGATGGTCGCTTCGTTCATGACTGCAGGCGTCTTGAATCAGGACCTGTTCTTCCAGAGTGGCTTGGAGTTGCTGGTAACCTGGGAGAAGGCCAGGGACTTCGTTCCTGAGCAACGCAAGGCCTTCCAGAATCCAAAAATCCTGAAGAACCTGGAAACGGTGGCTGGCGCGGCTATTCAATACCTGGGTCCGGAAGCCTACGCCGCATTTTCGGCCCGCATCCGCGGACAGTAAAAGAACGCAGCAACTTTCTCTGCGAGCGGCAGTCTAATCCGAGCGAATGGATACCTTCCTCGCGGATTGCCGCCACGGCCTCCGTTCGCTGGCCAAGAACCCGGGGTTCACGCTTGTAGCCGTGATTGCCCTGGCCCTGGGCATCGGCGCCAATACCGCCATCTTCTCGGTTGTGGACGCCGTCCTACTCCTTCCTTACGCCGATCCGGATCGTTTGACCGTGATCCTGCATTCCGGGCGGAATCCCGTGGCTCCGGCGAACTTCCTCGATTGGCGTAGCCAGAATCGCAGTTTCGAGCGGATGGGCGCGGCGGAGTACTGGACGCCGAACCTGGCCGAGGTGGAACCGCCGGAAAAACTGTGGGCCTTGAGGCTGACTGACGATGTGCTCCCGTTGTTGGGAGTTCCGCCATTACTGGGCCGCACGTTCCAAGCCGAGGAAGATGAGCATCAAGTGGTCTTGAGCTACCGGCTGTGGCAACGCCGGTTCGCCGGCGATCCCGGAATCCTCGGCCGGCCGCTGACCTTGAACGGCGAAGTCTACACAATTGTAGGCGTCATGCCGCAACAGTTCCGGTTCGCTCCGTTCTGGGCCACCAAGGCGGAACTGTGGGCGCCGTTGCCTCTCGGCCAACGAGCTGCGAGCCGCGGAGGAAATAGCCTGCGCGTGTTCGCGCGACTCAAGCCGGACGTTACTGTGGAACAGGCCGGCGCCGAGATGGCGGCGATCACCGGAAATCTAGAGAAGGTCTACCCCGGCACCAACCGCAACGTGACCGTGCAAGCGTTGAAGGAAAAAGTGGTCGGTAATGTCCGTCCGGCGCTGCTGGTCCTTCTGGTGGCAGTTGGGTTCGTGCTGCTGATCGCCTGCGCCAATGTCGCGCACATGATGCTGGCTCGAGCCGCAGCGCGGCAGAGGGAGATTGCGGTGCGTATGGCGCTGGGCGCCAAACGCTCTCGCGTCATTCGCCAATTCCTCACGGAGAGCTTGATGCTCGCTTGCTTGGGAGGCGTGGCCGGGCTGCTGCTGGCGCAATGGGGCATTCGCCTTCTGGTGACGCTGGGCGCAGGCCAGATTCCGCGCCTGGAGTCGGTGGCTCTCGACGGCCGGGTTCTCGGTTTCTTGGTGGCGGCGTGCCTGCTGACGGCGGCGACTTTCGGCTTGATCCCCGCTCTGCGCGCATCCGCGCTCGACCTGAGCGGCTCGCTCAAGGAAGGCAGCCGTGGCTCCAGTGAAGGCATTGGCCGCAACCGGTTGCGCAGCTTATTGATCGCCTCCGAATTCGCTCTGGCCCTGATGTTGCTGGTCGGGGCGGGATTGATGATCCGCAGCTTCGTGGCGCTGCAGGCCATCGAGCCGGGTTTCGACTCGTCGCGGTTGATCTCCATGGTGGTTTCCGTCGAAGGAACGCAGGAAGCGGAGCCGCACCGGAAGGTCGCGTTCTACCGACAGTTGCTCCAGCGGGTTCGGGGCCTTCCCAACGTGCAATCGGCCAGCGCCATCAACCATCTGCCGCTGGCCGGCGACCTCTGGGGCTGGCCGTTCGCCATCGAGGGCCGCCCTAAACCGCGTCCCGGCGAGGCGCCGATAGCGGTCTATCGCATTGTCCAGCCCGGATACTTCAGCGCAATGCGGATTCCGCTGCTGCGCGGGAGGGACATCACGGACCAGGATGCTCCGAGCGCGCCGGGCGTCGTGGTCGTCAACGAACAACTGGCCAAAGAATGCTGGCCCGGCGAAGATCCCATCGGCAAGCGCATCTCGCTCGACGGACGCTCCTGGACGGTGGTCGGGATGGTCCAAAACGCGAAGCAGCACGACTGGGCGATAACGCCGGGGAAAGAAGTCTACCTGTCCTATCTGCAAAATGCGGCGTCGACCTACCTGACCCTGGTAGTCCGCACATCCGTCAATCCCGTGGCGATGGCGCCGACGCTGCAAGAGACCATCTGGTCGCTGGACAGGAATGTGACGATTTCCGAAGTACAAACCATGGACCAAGTGGTCTCCGAAGCCACCGCGACGCCGCGTTTCAATCTAATCCTGTTGGGCGCGTTCGCAAGTGTGGCCCTGGTTTTGGCGGTCGTGGGGATCTACGGTGTAATGAGTTACTCCGTCTCTCGGCGGACCCAGGAGATAGGGATCCGTATGGCCCTCGGAGCGGATCGGGCCAACGTGCTCCGGCTCGTGGTGGGTCAAGGAATGATCCTGGTGCTGGCTGGAGCCTCTGTAGGACTGGTTGGCGCTTTCGGACTCACGCGCTTGATGACCAAGTTGCTGTACGGCGTCGAGCCTACCGATCCGGTTACGTTTGTGGTCGTGCCGCTGGTGCTGGGCGTGGTGGCTTTCGCCGCCACCTACATTCCTGCTCGGCGGGCAACGCGGATCGATCCACTGGTGGCGCTGCGCTACGAGTAAGCCTCACCACAGCCACATTTGCCCGCGGCGCTTCTCTTCCCGGAACGTGTGCAGCCAGACGCGATTCCCATCCGTGGTCCAGGTGACCGTGCCGTCGTGAGGAGTGCTATACAGGCGGACACGCGCAGCCTTCAAGCGATCCAGCGCCTCGGAATGAGGATGGCCGAAGGGACTGTAGGTGGCGACGGAAATCACGCCGAGCGGCGCCCGGACTTGGCGGAGGAACTCTTCCGTCGAGGACGTTTTGCTCCCGTGGTGACACACCTTAAGGTAGGCGGCGTGCAGGGGCAGCCCGGACTCCACCATTTCCCGCTCCATCCGCCGCTCGACATCTCCCGGTAGCAGCGCGGAACGTCCACGGAAAGTGATGCGCATCACCAGAGAGTCATTGTTGCCGGCGCGCTTCGCCGGTTGGTAGTCGGCGCCAGGCGACAGGAACTGGATGTGAGCACCGCCCCACTCGATTTGCTGGCTGCGTAGGCGCTCGATCACCGGCACACGATAGAAGGCGGCCAGGCTCTTGAGCCGATCGATGGGTCCGCCTTCCGGAGACTTGGTAATCCAGGCTTCGCCGACCGGAAAATTGGCCAGGATCGAGTACAAGCCGCCGATGTGGTCCTCGTGGGCATGAGTGAGGGCGATGGCATCGAGCCTGCGAATGCCGCGCGACCACAGGTAGGGACCTACCACGTCTTCGCCGGTATCACCGAATTCCGGATCGCGCAGACCGCCGCCATCGATCAGCAGTGTACGGCCGCCGACGGAGACCAGCAGCGAATCACCCTGCCCGACGTCCAGCGCGGTGACTTCCAGTTGATCGTGAGCCAAGCGGGGTGCAAACGGATGGACGGTGATGACCGCGGCCAGTGCGAGCGCCAGTGTGCCCGCCCCGGCGGCTTCCCAGGCGAGCCGTTGCGCCAGCAGAACCGCCGCAACCACCAGCACCAGCAAGAACACCGCGGCCAGCCAGATCGGCGGTGGAGGCGTGCGGCGCGTGGCGATGTCGAATCCGGAATGCCAGCGCGCGATCCAGACCATCAGCGCCACACCCCAGCCCAGGGGAACAGCGGGCAGCGCCGCGAGCGCCGGTGAGAGCAGTGCCAGACCGAGGGTCAGCGCGCCGAACGGCACCACTACCCCGATCAGCGGCACCATCAGGAGGTTGGCGGGCACGGCCACCCAGCCGCCGCGATAGAAGTAAGCGGCCATCGGCAGCGTAAAGCCGATCTGGATCACCACGCCGACAACAATCAGCTCCGCGACACGAATGGCCACACGGACGGTCCGTGCCAGGCGCGGCAACGTCAGGAAACGGGTGCCCGGGCGTGCCCATTCGCGCAGACGCTCACGCAACGCGGCGGGTCCAGGTCCCTGCGCAAGATCCCGGTCATGATTGTCCAGATCCCACAGGGCACGCCGGTAAGGCGCAAGCGTCCAGTCGATCAAGGGAACGGCCAGACCGGCAATCAACAGCACGGAATAGAAAGAAAGTTGGAAGCCGGCGTCCGCAAGGTCGGAAGGATGAGCGGCGAGCAGAATCAAAGCGGCGGCAGCGATGGTGTTCAGCAATGCGCGCTCCCGGAAGACCAAGCGTGCCAAGACGTAGAGCGAGAACATTAGCGTCGCGCGAAGTACCGGCACGCGAAGCCCGGCCAGGCCGGCGAAGATCCCCAGGCTAATGACGGCCAATAGTGTGGCCGGCACGGGAGGCAAACGGCAGACCCGCAAAGCGAGCAACAACGAACCGCCGAGGGCCGCAGTGTGTAACCCGGAGATCACCA
>CAYPHP010000127.1:6047-6630 GCA_964410045.1 uncultured Acidobacteriota bacterium
GGCGTGGAACGTCCCCGTGCGCTGAAAATCTACTGACGTCCGCCGGTCGAGGCCCGAGCGATCGCCTAGCAGCATGGCCCGCAGGATGCCGTTGGTAGGATCAGGAGGACCGTCTAGCGGGTACAAACGGTCGAGACGTTCGAGCAACGCGTGCGATGCCGAGTCCTGCCATGCGCCCAACCAGGTACCCCCACGCCCCGGCAGCTTTTCCACGAGTTCCTCGGCTTTCACCGTGCCGGTGTAGAGCAGTCCTTCGCGTCGAGCACGCGCTTCCCGGTCGGAACTGCCGGGATTCTCATACCCGCGCACGCGGTGCAGCCGCAGCAGAACACTCAGGCGGTCCCCATACCGGAGTGACAGCCGCGGCTCACTCTCGTCGCGTAGGTAGTGGTAGAGGCGGACCCTTCCTGACGCCGCCCGGGCCTGACCACGGCTCTCAATTCGTTCCACCGTGAATTCAAACACTTCGCTGAAATCGCGCGGCGACGGGCGAGCCGAAATCCATCCCGTGATGCGGACCGGCTCCTCGAGGTCGACCGAGCCGCGCTCAACGAGCCCTTCCAGGTCATCTTCAGAGCGGACG
>CAYPHP010000127.1:6640-8516 GCA_964410045.1 uncultured Acidobacteriota bacterium
ACGACACGGGGACTTGAAGGAGTTCCATGGTCGATCCTCAGCGCGGACGTCGCGTTCCTGCAGGACGAGGAAATTGCCGGTCAGAGTGCAGGCCAGCAGCGCCGGCAGGACAGCGGCACGTTCACGACGCAACAGCAGTGCGGCCAAGGCGAGAAGACCCGCGGCCGTGCCCAGCCACAGAGCTTCCCGCCGGTCCAGATATCCATGCAGTCCGGCGAGAATCCCCGCCGCCAGCGCGGCGGCTACGGGCAGTAGCGGATGAATCACAGACTGAATCCGTGGCTATTTTCCTAGAAATGCCACGGCTTCAATATGGAAGGTTTGCGGAAAAAGATCAACCAATAACAGGCGGCGCAGCTTGTACCCGGCGCCGGTAAGCCCGCCTAGATCTCGCGCCAATGTGGCCGGATCGCAAGAGACATAGACGATATGCGGCGCTCCAAGGCCGGCCAGGCGTTCGACGGCGGCCTTGCCCAATCCGGCCCGCGGCGGGTCGGCGAGGACGGCGTCCACGGACGGCAGATCCGAGCGGGCCAGAAAGTCTTCGGTGTTGGCGCGCACGGCTTCCACATTCTGGACGCTGGCGGCGGCAAGGTTGAACTTCAGGTCGCGGACCGCCGCGCCATGTGACTCCACGGCCATGACTTTTTCAAAGCGCCCCGCCATTGGCAGCGCGAAATACCCGGCGCCTGCGTAAAGGTCGAGGGCCACCCCGCCGCTGAGGCCCTGGATGGCCGCGGACGCCAGGTGCTCGACCAGAAAGCGATTCACCTGAAAGAAGACGCCGTGGCTGACGCGGAAGCGGAAAGCCGCAGCGTCGTAGAGCAGGTAGCCCGAGCCGTGGACGCGTCCTGCCGCCGCAATCGACTCCAGCCCGGGCACTTGTTCGCGAAACGCAGTGACCAGCGTCCCGGGAAAGTACGACGTACCTTCCACGCTCAGCATCACCCGCCCGCCAGCCTCCAGGATCTCCAGTTCCAACGCTCCTTCCGGAAAATCGCGGCGGCTGCCGAGAGCCTTCAGCACGGGGATCACGGCGTTGATGCCCGGCGCGCTGATGGGGCAAAGGTCCACCGGCAGCAGTTGCTGCGAGCCGGCCCGGAAATATCCCATCTCGAAGCGATTGCCGCGCTTGAGCGTCTTGAACTGCACCCGGTTCCGGTATTCCCAGGGAGCCGCGATCAGGGTTTCGGGCTCGGGAACATCCGCAAGTTTGCCGATCCGGCGCAGGTTCTCCGTGAGGATGGCCGCCTTGAACTTCACCTGCTCGTCGTAAGGGGCGTGCTGATAATGGCAGCCGCCACAGCGGGAGAAATAGGCGCACTCCGGAGAGACGCGATCGGGCGAGGGCTCCAGGACCTCGCGCAGGCGGGCCCTGATCAGCCGCGGATCCTCTCGCAACGGCTCTGCGGAGACGCGTTCGCCTGGCAGCACCAACGGCACCAGCACCACGCGGCCCTCCACGCGGCCGAGTCCTTCGCCGCCGTAGACCATCTTCTCGATCGTCAACTCGATAGACATAGGGCGATCACAGGTAGAACAAGCTTAGCCGCGGAAGGCCGGCGTGTTCCAGGAGCCGCTTGTGCAGGAATTGCCGCTCCACCATGGCCAAGTGCTCGGCGGGCATCTTGCGGCGATGCGCGGCCAGTTGCGCGTCCATCTCGCGGCGAATGGCCAGGAGGTGCTCCTCGGTGGCCTCGGCCGTCAGACTGGCAAACATCTTTTCCTCGAGCACGGTCAATCGGCGTTCCAATTCCTCGAAGTCCATGGAAGCGCCGGATTCAGCCGCCTGGCGCAGGTCCTCCAAAGTCGCAGCCATTTCCGGAAATCGCGCCCGGAGCTTCCCTGCGCACGAAGCGAAGTGGCGAACCAGCTC
>CAYPHP010000128.1:0-8491 GCA_964410045.1 uncultured Acidobacteriota bacterium
GTTCCACGGGAAGATGCGCCTCTGAAAGCGGCCGCGGCGGCCTACCGAGCCCTTCAATTGGACGACGGCCTCGCGCTCGCACATTCGGCGCTCGGCCGCACCCTGGCGGAGTACTACTGGGACTGGCCCGCCGCTGAGCCGGAGTTCCGCCGGGGTGTCGAACTCAATCCCAACGATGGTCCCACGCATGGGCAGTTCGGCGTTTTTCTCAGTTATCTCGGGCGCAACGACGAGGCCTTGGCCGAGATGAACAAGGCTATGCAATTGGAGCCTGCTGACCCACACCCATTTCAGGCGACCGCATTGGTTCACTTGATGGCACGCCGCTATGACGACGCGATCCGCGTTGCTCGGCGCGGCATTGAAATCGATCCCACTTATGCGCTTGGCTACGACCACCTGGGGCAGGCCTACACGGAAAAAGGCATGTTCGAACCGGCGATTGCCGCACTGGAAAAGGCGGTTGAGCTTTCCGGTAGTGTCTACCACAAAGGGCCGCTGGGCCGCGCTTACGCGCTGTCGGGCCGTCGCAAAGACGCTCGTCGCATTCTCGACGAAGTGCTGGCAGGAGGTCGTGGACACGTCCACAATGAGCAGCCGGCGATGATCTACGCCGCGTTGGGAGAGAAGAACGAAGCACTCCGGTGGCTCGAGGAGGGCTACCGAGTGAAGGACGGCAGCATGATTCTGCTGAAGGTGCTGCC
Source organism: uncultured Acidobacteriota bacterium (assembly GCA_964410045.1). Classification (GTDB taxonomy): domain Bacteria; phylum Acidobacteriota; class Terriglobia; order JAJPHL01; family JAJPHL01; genus CAYPHP01. Next base: position 705 of record CAYPHP010000128.1, read on the forward strand.
GGCCTGGGACTCGCTCCGCGCCGAGCCGCGCTTTCAGGATCTGCTGCGGCGCATGAAGTTTCCATGACGCGCCGCGGCGCTTTGCACGCATGGCGATTTCTCCCCAACGGACCTGGGATGCCGCTGGAGATTGACGAGCCTGAGCCGGCTGGCGGCGGTGGATGAAAGGAAGACCAAGGTGATCGACTAGCGCTACTTCGGAGGCCTGGATCGGCAAGAGGTGGCCGCGGCCTCGGCTTGACGGTGCCCACAGTGAAGCGCGATCTGCGGCTCGGGGAAGCCTGGCTGCGCAGGTCTTTGGCGGGACAGGCAGCATGAGTAACGACCACTGGCAACGGATTGAGGACATCTTCCACCGGGCCGCCGAAATGGCGCCAAGTCACTTGGACGGAACGCGTTTTTGAAACACGTCCCGCCCACTGATCCGTGTTTATCTGTGTTCATCTGTGGTTCAATAGATTCCCTATGCGTTGGGGAGTCTTGCTGCTGGCGGGAACACTTTCGTACGGCCAAGTGCTGCATAAGGGCGCGACGGAACTGGGAGTTCACGTCGGCGGCGCGCTGTCCATTCCCGGTGGAGCGCGCGGCGACCATCCTTACTTCGAGCTGGCCGGACGCTGGAGCCGGGTGATGACCGGCGACTTGGGCAGCGGTCCGCTGCGCGGGAACATCGAGTACGGCGTGGAAGTGATTCCGGCGTTGGTGGTCTTCCAAAGCAGCACGGTCTACAGCGCGGGTTTCTCTCCGTTGCAGTTGCGCTACAACTTCACGTCGCCGAAGACAGTCGCGCCGTTCCTCGAGATTGGCGGCGCCATCCTGGGTTCCCGCGAACAAGTTCCGGAAGGGACCTCGCGCTTCAACTTCCTGACCAACGGCGGCGTGGGCCTGCAATTCCTGCGCACCGGCAGGCCCTCGGTCATCCTGGGCCTGCGTTACCAGCACATCTCCAACGCCGGGGTCGCGCAACGCAACCCCGGAATCAATTCCCTCTACTTCTTCACGGGATTGGCTTGGTGGCGCTAGGTTTGGGCGACTCCTGCTGCAGCAAGATCTTGCGCAGACTCTTCATCTCGTTCTTCAGCGCTTCGGTCCGATCGATGGCGTCGGTCATGTTGTTGATCACTCTGGGAGTGAGCAGCACGATGAGCTCGGTGCGGGTCTTGCTGTTGGTGGTGCTGCCGAACAGCGCGCCGAGGTAGGGAATGTCTCCCAGAAGCGGGACCCGCGTGCGGCTGTAAAGCGTTTGTTCCTGGATGATGCCGCCCAAGGCGATGGTTTCCCCGTCCTGAATCGTGACATTGGTGTTGATCGACCGCTTCTGAATGGTCGGAGAAGGCACCGCGGCATTGCTCGGCGGCTGGGCGACGCTGACTTCCTGAGCGATCCTCAACGTGACCAGGCCCCCGGTGTTGACCCGCGGCTGCACCGTCAGGATGACGCCGGTGTCCTTGTTCGAAATGGTGTTGGTGAACACCGACCCGCCGCCCTGGGCCTGCGCTCCCGTAAAGCCGACGGAAGTCAGGATGGGGATTTCGGACCCGACCTGAATTCGGGCATCCTGATTGTCGCTGGCCAGGATCGACGGCGCCGAAAGAACGCGGGTGATGCCGCGGCTCTCCTGGGCGTTTAGAAAGACCAGCAGTTCGCGGGTCCGGCCCACCAGTTGGCCGATCGACCCGGTCAGGCCGGAAGCCGCCGCATCGAAGGAGGCTTGCAGCTTGCGCTCATTCTGGTTCACCGCCGGCGTATTGGTGTTCCGGTTCTGCAGGTAGGCGCTGACGCCCATGGACAAGGCCCCGGTCAGATCCACTTCGTAAATCCGCGCTTCGATCAGCACCTGGCGCGGGATCACGTCCAGCTCCTTCATCGTCTCGCGGATCTCTTCCCATTCCGAGGGCGTGCACTGCACGATGATCATGTTGTTGATCGGATCGGGAACAATGCGCAGCGTGGTTTCACCGCTGGCGCTGCGGGCCAGCGGCATGCCCACCAAACGCGTGGGGACTGGCGCTGCGCCTCCGCCTCCGAATCCCGTCTGTCCTCCGGCGGTTTGCCCGCCTCCTCCGCCGGCTCCCAAGGCGCCCTGCTGGCTCGATCGGAACTGCGTGGCGCCTCCGGCCCCGCTGCTGTAATCCCCGAACTGGTTTTGGCCATACAGCGACGCCAGAACCTCGGCGATATCCAGCGCCCGGGCGTTCTGGACTTTGTAGACGTAGTTGCGGGTTGCGGCGCTGCGTTGCGCCACGTCCATCTTGGCCAGCCATTTTTCCACTTCGGCGAATGCCGCGGGGTTCGGGCTGATCACCAGCAACGAGTTCAAGCGCTCGATCGGCAGGAAGCGCAGCGCCGACTTTTCCGAAAGCGCGTAGGCTGAGAATACGGTCTGCAAGTCCGGAACCAGTTCCTTGGCGGAGGAGTTCTTCAGGGCGAACAGGCGCACGCGCTGGCCGGTAAAGGCTTCCGAGTCGAACAGGTTGAGCAACTCCATCAACCGGCGCAGGCTGCGGCTGGTGTCCTGGATCAGCAGCACGTTGCCGGCTTCGTGGACCAGGATGTTGCCGGCGTCGGAAAGATATGGCCCCAGGATCTTGCTCATATCGGCGGCGGAGACGAAACGCATCGGCACGACATTCAACAGCATGCGTTCATCCGCAGGCAGGTCTTTGGCATCCATCTGCGGCGTGATCGGCAGGCGCACCGCGTCTTTGCTCGGCAGGATACGCCACAGTCCGCTTCCGGTCTCCACGGCTGTTGCGCCGTTTATCCGGAGGATCGTCTGCAGAAGGGGCAGCAGGTCGCTGCGCTTGACCTCACCCAGCGTGTTGATGGTCACGGTGCCCTTGACCGCCGGGTCCACCACGTAGTTCATCTTCAGCTCTCCGGCCAGGATGCTCACCACCTGGAGCAAGTTGGCATTTTCCAGACGCAAGGAAATGGGAGTGTCGGGGTCGCTGACCGGAGCCGCCGGCTGCTGCTGAGCCGGCTGCTGCTGAGCCGGCTGCTGCTGCGGTGTTGGTGGAGCAGGCTGCTGTGCGGGCGTCTGAGGCGCAGGCACGGCCAGTACGGCTGTGAGCCAAAGCGCGAGGAGTTGCGTCAGGACGTTCATGGTTATTTCCTTTCGTCCTTCTTGGGTTGCGTCTGGTCGACCTTCTGCCACCACATTTCCTTGCCGAACGGCGAGGCACGCTCGAACTTCATGTAGCCGTTGATGATGGTTCCTGGCGGCAGAGGATCGCCGGCATAGGCCACGCGCCCGCAGCCATAGGAATGCGCGCAGTCGGTCTTGCCGGGAATGATCTTGGCGGTATCGGGCGGGGGCGGCGTACCCTGCGTAATCGTCACAGGAGAGCTTGCGGTGCTGCTGACTGACGGAGCGCTGGACGCTGCGGGAGTGAAAGCCGGCGCGGCCACCTGCACCGGCGTCATCGAAACATCCACCGTCTTCTTGATTCCTTCCCACTCCAGAACAACCTGGTTGTTGCCAATCTCAACCAGGGTGTAGCCGGCGAACGTGTCGCCTTCCTTGACCTGGCGGGGCATGCCCGACGGCTGATTGCCTTCCACCATCAAGGCCAGCTTGGTGCGTCCAAGGTTCATGGTGCCGATCAGGAGTGGCTGAAGGGGCGCGGGCTTCTTCTCCAGGGCCTTGGGAATCTCGTTGGTGCGGTCGGAGAAGAAGAGGTTTTGCGCGACAATTGTCTCGAGACCGCTGGCGGGCTGCGGCGCGGCAGGCAGTCCGGCGGCTGTTGGCGCAACGGATGCTGCTCCGGCCGACAGTGCTTCCTGCCTTCGTGCGGTCACTTTCCAGTCGGCGCTTAGCTTGTAGCCCAGACCAAGCGCAGCCAGCAGCAGGATCACATTCAGAATCAACATTTGCTTTCGCATGTTTACCTCGCCTCTTTCATTCCGGCAGCAGGCGGCGCGGCAGGCGCCATGATCTCCGCCGGCGCGGCGCCCGCGACCACCAGCGAAACGATCACCTGCTTCTTGCTCAGGTCGCTCATCGAAGTGATGCGCAACTGCTCGACACTCAGCGCCTTCGGATGACCTTGGATTCCGTTCAGCAACGCCATCACCTGGTCCATGCCGGCGGTGAATTGCAGAGAGACAGATGCAGTGGCATAGTCGGAGCCCAGCTTACGCGCGGGAAGAAAATCCACCGAGCGCGGCTGGAGGCCCGCCGTCGTGGTCAGTTCGCGGATCACTTGCTGGACTTCGGCGGCTGCCAGCGGAGCGGTGCGGCTCGCCAGCAAGCTCTTCTCCGCCTCCGCCAGCCGGGCGTCAAACGACTTGGCGTCGTTCTCCCGCGCGGACGCCGCCGCGGTCAGGGCACGGTACTTCTTCAGAGTCTTCTCCCGAATGGGAATGGCGCGCGCGCCGTCTTCCAGGGAATCCATCAGGGGGAAAACGCCGAAACGAACCACCAGAATCAGCAGGACCACGGGAATCAGGAATCCCAGGGCGCGCCGGTCGCGCTCGTTCAACTGCGCCCATTTTTGAGCTAATGCGTTCATGATTTTCCTCCCGCCGTGGCTGCCTGGGTTCCGGCCAGCGGCGCGATCCGCACGCGGATGCGGAACATGTCTTTCCCGTCGGCGCTCTTGGTGATGGAGGAGAGAAACTCCGCGTTGCGGAAGTACGGCGACGCGCCCAGCGTGGTCAGCAGGGGGCTGGACGACTCGGCCATGCCCTGCAGGACCACCGTGCCCTCGCGCAGGTCGGCCTCCTGCAGCCAAACGGAAGGCGGAAGAATGCGTGTCAGCTCGGCCAGCGCTTGGAGCTTAAGGGCGGTTTCCCCTTTCATCGACTGGAGCAGCATCAGCCGGTCGATCGCGCGGCGCTGGTGGTTATCGAGTTTCTGCACATAAGTGACGCGGGCTTCCAGGCGCTTGATCTCGTCTTCGATCTGGTTCAGGTACAGACGGTCCTGCAGTGGGCCGCGCAGGAAGTTGGCGACCAGCAGGATCAGAACCACGGCTGCCAGCGCGTAGGTGGGAGCATGCGCCCACGGAGAGCGGAAAACGCGTTTCTCGGGTGGCAGCACGTTGATGCGGAACTTGCCGCCGTCGAGTGCGGTGAGCGCCGCCGCGTACGACAAGCTGGCCGGACCCTCGCCGCTCTCGACCACAGCGACCTCGGCGTCCGGCGCCACGCGCATCTCGGCCCGCACCTGGGCCAGTTCGCGATCAAAAGCCTCGGGTGCGTCCGCGATTTCCTTGCTGATCAGCGTATCGGCTCCGATGCCCAGCAACTCCAAGCGTCCGGCGCACCGGTCGACCAGGATCAGCGGACGCGGCCGTCCGGCCAGCGAGGCATAGAATGCCGCTGTGCTCACCGTGATCCCGGCCACGGCGATTCCGGCTTGGGCTAGCCACTCGGCGTACTCAACGCCCGTCTTCTTCTCCACCATGACCACGGCTACTTGCAGGCGCCCGGCCTGCTTCTGGAGCAACGTCCAGTCGTAGTCCACCGCGCCTTCATCAAAGGGATGAAGACTGTCCACTTGGTACTCGACGGTCTTGGCCAGGTTGCCTTCCGCTTCGGCGGGCAGGGTCAGGATGCGCATCAGGGCTTGGCCGCGCGGAAGCGCCAGAAAAGCATTGGCGGTGGAGACGCCCATCTGGCGCAGAAACTCGCGATACGCCAGGCCGGCCTCTGCGGGATTCATGCGGCGATAGTTTTCCAGGCGCATGCGTCCGGCCGTCTCCACGGCGCGCAGGCCGCGCTTGAGGCAGAGGAACTCCAGGTCCTCTCCGCGAACGGCGATGCCGATGGCTGTCTTCAGGGTCAGCATGTGGTCACTCTCTCCATTCGAGGATCCGCATCTTGGAAATCTCCTGGCGGTCAATCTCGACCGTGGCGCGGATGGTGCGATCGAGCCCGGTGTCGCGGGCGCGCCCGTGCGCGAGCAGAGTCATCGGGCCCTGTCCACCCAAAGTGACGAAGGGCATAGCGTCCGGCGAACGCAGCGCAGGCGCGACGGTCCCGGCTTCGTCGAGGTTGCGGAACGGCCGCCGGCGGCGTGCTTCGTCCACCGCTGCCGCGCTTTGCTCATCCATGCCCGGCAAGCTGGCCAGGGTCTCGACCGCGGCATAGTTCACGTCTACGGCCATGCCTGCGCGGCGAAGCGAGAGCACGTCTTCGAGTGCCGGACGGCGCGCGCCGTTCCGGAATCCACCGTAGAAGATCTCCGGGGTCATGCCCGGCATATCCAGCAGTTCCTCCAGCCGCTGAAACAGGACCTTGTCAGCACGCGCGCGAATGATCACGGCTAGGCTGCGAGCCTCGGCCTCGGGAACGGCCAGTTGGAAGAGCAGCCGTGCCAGAATCAAGGCCGGCATCGCGTTCAGGTTGAACTTGGAAACTTCCGGCTGCAGTTCCACGCGTGCGGATCCGGTCTCGAATTCAAACAACAGCTCACGGCGTCCGAACTGTTTTTCCGCCTCTTCGGGACGAACCGGCGGCGAGGTCAGTTCTAGCGCAGCGGCCTGGATCGCTCCACGGGCCAGGAAGTAGCCCCGCTCCCGATCAACCTGGTTCCGAGTCGCCTCGACTTCCGTGCGCACGGTGCTGGCCAGCGCCCCGGCAATGAAAGTGAGAATCACCGTCAGCCAAAGCACTGCGAGAAGCGCCGCTCCCTTTTGATGCCGGATCATCGCCGCTCCTCCCTTACGTTGAAGCTGGCGACCATGGCGACCGGGGCGATTCCGCGGCCTTCGCGAGCCCGGAATCGCACGGCGACCGCCGGAGGCAGCAAGGGACGGTCGACCTCCCATTGCGGTTCCCAGCGAGGTTCTTCCCCGGACCGCAGGATCAGGTACTCGAAGCCGCAATCCTCTAAATCGCGATAGAGCTCGCGGGTCTGCGGAGTGCTCGCCGGAGCGATGAAGCGTACGGCCAGCCGGTTCCGCGCCGGGTCCATGGCAATGTCCTGAATCGTCTGAGCCGCGTCGGCGTCCTCGCGGAAGGGCCATTCGTTGTAGACCAGCTTGGCCCGTCCACGGTCATCCGGCCGGAAGGAATACTCGGCCAGCCACAACCCGCTGCGCGAGCGGCCGGCGAGCGATGTCGCCGTGACGAAGCGGAGGCGATCATGAGTGCCTTCAAAGTAGAAGAACCGCACGGCGCGGTCGCGTGGACCCCACTCGACCACGCGAGGCCGGGCATTGGCGATCTGCTCGGCGAACAGGTCCGCAGCCGCAATCACCTGGCGTCCCTCCGCAAGGCGCGAGTTTCCCTTGTGCCAGGCCGACGCGGCTATGCGCAGCCCGAACAAAAGCCCGAGCGACACCATGCCCATCAGGCTGATGGCCACAAGAAGTTCGAGCAGGGTCACGCCGCGCTTCATGGACTGGTCCTCTTCGGCTGCAAGCGCACGGTCTCGAAGTACAACAACTTCTCGCCGCGTGTGGTCTTCCAGGTGGCCGTGAGCAGCAAGCGCATCACGTCCCGATCCCGTGGGCGGTCGATTGTTTCGGGGACCCGTTCCACGCGCGCGATCCAATGGCTCTCTGCATTCCAGTTGCCCTGCCAGCTCTGTCCGGGCTTCCATTCCGGAAGCGCCAGCAACTCGTTCATCTGCGAGCGCGAGAGCAGCGCCACGCGCTGATAGTCTTCAACGCGCGCCGCGTTGCGCAGGGACGTCGAGATCACCGACATCCCAGCCGCCACTGCTGTGCCCAGGATGGTCACGGCAACCAGCGCCTCCAGGATGGTGAAGCCTCGAGTTGTGGATTTAGCGTTCATTCCTTGATCGTTGGTAAGGCAGTGAAGGCGTCCAGGTCGAC
>CAYPHP010000129.1:0-7716 GCA_964410045.1 uncultured Acidobacteriota bacterium
ACCATTTCCCAGCCCTATATGGTGGCGGCGATGTGCGCCGCGCTGGAACTGCGCGGCCGCGAGACTGTGCTCGACGTCGGCTGCGGCTCCGGATACCAGGCCGCCATCCTCACCTTTCTCGCCGCCAAGGTCTATTCCATCGAGCGCGAGCGCCAACTGGTCGAGATCGCCCGCGAGCGGCTGACGCGCCTCGGCTACATGGAACGCATTGTATTAGTGGAGGGCGACGGGACGCTGGGCTACGCGCCGGGCGCTCCCTACGACGCGATCGTCGTGGGCGCCGGAGCGCCGGAAGTGCCTTCCGCTCTGATCGATCAACTGGCCGACGGCGGACGCCTGGTGATTCCAGTCGGCGAGATGGCCTATCAGGACCTGATCCTGCTACGCCGGAGCGGGGATCACGTGTCGCGCAAGACCATCAACGCCTGCCGGTTTGTGCCGCTAGTGGGCGCGGCGGGATGGCGCGCGTAACGCGCCGAGCGTGGACAGGCTGGACAGCCTGTCCCACAAGAGCATTCCACCGCTTGCGATCCACGTAGGACAGGCTGGACAGCCTGTCTCACCTTAAAACAACAGCCCGGCAAACTCGGCCAGGTTGCGCCGCCAAACCATCCACGTGTGCGCGCCGGGAGTCTCGATCGCCGTATGTTTCACATCCTTGGTCTTCAGCCAATCGCGGAACTTGCGGTTGACGTCGATCAGGCGGTCCTCGGTGCCGCAGGCGATCCACAGCAGGCGAAGCTGCGCGTTGACCTTGGAATCGAGCGCCGCGAAGTTCGCGGCATAGTCTTCCGGAAGCCCGCCGGAACTGAACGCCCCGATCCAGGCGAAGCGGTCCACGGCGTTGAGGCCCACCAGCAGCGATTCCGATCCGCCCATCGAGAGCCCGGCGATGGCCCGGGAAGCGCGATCCTTGGACACGCGATAGCTTTGCTCCACCTGGGGAATCATTTCCTGGAGCATCACCTCGCGGAACCGGTCGAGATTCTTCTTCCACAGGCCCGGATCGCGTAGCGGCCCACTGCGCGAGACCACCTCCGGTGCGCCGTAGCCCAGCGGCATCACGACCAGCATCGGCTTAGCTTTTCCGCGCGCGATCAGGTTGTCCAGAATCACGTGGGCGCGGCCGACCGCGGTCCAACCGCTGGCGTCGTCGCTGTAGCCGTGAAGGAGATAGAGCACGGGGTAGAGTTTCCTGTTGGTGGGATCGTAGCCCGGAGGCGTGTAGACGTAGAAGTCGCGCTCGTCGCCCACTACGCCGGACTTGTAGAAGTGGCGATGCACCGTGCCGTGCGGCACGTTGTTCACCTCCCAGGGCAGGGAACTGGGTCCGGGCACGTGGACCACGCTCTGAATGCCCAGCAGGTTCGGCTTGATCCCCGAGTTGTTGGGATCAATCAGGCCGACGCCGTCGGCGACGAACCCGTAGCCGTAGAGGTCCGGCTCGAGCGGCCCCACGGTTACGCTCCAAACGCCTTGCTCGTCCTTCTGCATCGGCGTGCGCGGCGCGCCTTCCCGCCCGAGCAGAACTTCCTTGGCGTTCGGCGCGCGAAACCGGAACGTGACCCGTCCGTCGGACATCACTTCCGGCGACTGAATCCGCGGCGGAGGCGCTTGCTGGGCCAGCACCGGCAACGCGGCTAAGAGGAATAACGCAAGTCTCATGGGATTCTCCTGAACACAGGCGACTATACACGCTGCCGCCCGCGTTCGCTACTTCCGTTCGCTCCGTGAATGGCGCATAATCCGCGAATGAACAAGCTTCCGCTTTTCGCTCTGTCCCTGCTGGCGGCGACCTTGGCCGCTCAGCCCACTCCCGGCAAGCTTCGGGTGATCGCTTTCGGAGCGCATCCGGACGATTGCGACAGCCGCATGGGCGGGACGGCGGCGAAGTACGCCGCCGCAGGGCACGCCGTGAAATTCGTCGCCGTGACCAACGGCGACGCCGGCCACCAGATCGAGGGCGGCGGAGCGCTCGGCGCGCGCCGCCGCAAGGAAGCCCAGGAAGCCGGTCGCCGCATCGGCATCGAGTACGACGTACTGGATAATCACGATGGCGAGTTGCTGCCGACGCTGGAGGTCCGCCGCCAGATCATCCGCAAGATCCGCGAATGGAAGGCGGACATCGTGCTCGGCCCGCGGCCCAACGATTACCATCCCGACCATCGCTACACCGGCGTGCTGGTGCAGGACGCGGCGTTCATGGTCACGGTGCCAAACATTTGTCCGGAAGTTCCGGCGCTCCGGCGCAATCCGGTGTTCTTCTATTTCCAGGACAATTTCCAGCGTCCGAATCCGTTTCGCCCCGACGTGGTGGTGTCGATCGACGATACCATCGAGAAAAAGCTGGACATGCTGGACGCCCACGTTTCCCAGGTCTACGAATGGCTGCCTTGGCATAGTGAACGGCTGGATCAGGTCCCGAAAGATGCGGTCGCGCGCCGGAAGTGGCTGGCCACCGGAAACTACGCGCGGACTGTGCCGGAGGCGTTGCGTCCGGAGCTGCGAAAATGGTACGGCGCGCCCGGCGACAAGGTCCGTCACGCGGAGGCTTTTGAGATCTGCGAGTACGGCCGCCGGCCAAGCGAGCAGGAGTTGATGGTGCTGTTCCCGTTCTTCCCTTAGTCTGACCCTTCAAACGGCACGCGAATTGCACTACCCCCTGATCGGGAAGGTGTAAAGGGGGAGTCAATGGACCGGGTCTCGAAGCTAAAGCTGGACGTTCAGACGGTCGCCAAGCAGACGCCTGAAGAACGCGTCCACAACTTCAACGAAGTCTACAAGGGGTTTACGCCCGAGCAGGCGATGCTGGAGGCCCAGCGCTGCCTGCTGTGCGAGCACTCGCCTTGCTCCAAGGGCTGTCCGCTACATAACGATATCCCCAATGCAATGTGGTACATCGAGCAGGGAGACTTTGTCACAGCGGCTTCCATTTTCCTGAAAACAAGCAACTTTCCCGACGTCTGCGGACGGATCTGCCCGCAAGAGAAGCAGTGCGAGGGCAACTGCGTCCTTACGGGCCGGGAGAGGGCTGCAAACATAGGACAACTCGAGGCTTTCGTCATCGACTACGTGCGAAAGAATTACGGATACCCCCGGCGTCCGCTCGCCCCGGCAACCGGCATGAAGGTGGCCATCGTGGGCTCCGGACCGGCGGGTCTGGCGGTGGCCGAGGAGTTGACGGTCCTCGGTCATTCCTGCACTGTTTTTGAGCAATGGCCGAAGCCCGGTGGACTTCTGCTCTACGGGATTCCTAACTTCAAGCTGAACAAGGAGTTAGTTAAGGACAAGATCAAGTCGCTGGAAGACATGGGGATCAAGTTCGTCTGCAACGCGCAGATCGGCAAAAAGCACGGCGTCGAAGATCTTTTGAATGAAGGGTTTGACATGGTCTTCCTGGGCCATGGCGCGATCAAGGGTGGCGGCATGAAGACGCCCGGCGAGGACCTGAAGAACATCTACCAGGCCACCGAGTACCTGGTACGAGGCAACGTGCCCTTTGAGGATCTTCCCCCGGAACTGCGTGCTTTGCCCCATGTTGGGACCAAAACAATCGTCGTCGGCGGTGGCGACACCGGCATGGATTGCGTCCGAACCGCCAAGCGTCTGAACCCCGATGGCGAGGTCTGGTGCGTCTACCGCCGGACCGAAGCGGAGATGCCGGGCCGCGGTGCAGAACGAACCCACGCCAAGGAGGAAGGCGTTAAGTTTGAATGGCTTACGCTTCCCGTGAAGTTCATCGCCGATGACGAGGGCAAGGTCAAGGCCGCCGAATGCATCCGCATGAAGTTGGGAGCCCCGGACGCCAAGGGCCGCCGCTCGCCGGTCCCGATCGAAGGGTCCAATTTCATCCTGGAATGCGACACCGTGGTCCTGGCGATCGGCTACAGCGTGGAGCCGGAAATCGCCGAGACTACGCCGAATCTGAAGACCACCAAGTGGGGCACGATCTGGGTGAAGACCGAGGACGAAGCTTCCGACTCCGGCCAGACCAGCCGCGAGGAGATCTACGCGGCCGGTGACAACGTCCGCGGCGCGGACTTGGTGGTGACCGCGGTCTCGTCGGCGCGTCACGCCGCCGCAGCCATGCATGAGTCCCTGGCAGCGTTGAAAGCCAGCCAGGAACAGGCGCGACTTGCGCACGGCCAGACAGGAGCGCAAGTTCCAGCGCCATGAAAGTGCTGTTTCTCTCGCTGGTGCTCGCAGCCTCCGCGTGGGCGGAGGATGCCATCACCTTGGCGGAGGCGCCGCGCATCCGGACGTGGAGATCGCTCGATCCGGCGCGGAAGTCCTGAAAGGAAAAATCCGTGAAGTGCGCGCGCAAGCGCTTCCGGAAGTCACCATTCGTGGCAATGCCACGCGTCTGCGCGATCCCAGCCTGCTGAACGCGTCGGGCCTGGACAAGTTTCCCCCGGAGTTGCGCTCCGCGCTCGTGCCCAGCGGCGTGAATCTGTTTGATTACAGCGTTGGCGTCAAGCAGCCGTTATACACCGCGGGTAAAGTCGGGACGGCGCTGCGCCTGGCATCGATCCAGGCGGAAGGCGCGCTCGCCGAGATTGACCGCTCGCAGCAGGACCTCTCGGTCGCGGTGGTCCGGGCGTTCTATGACCTGCTCCTGGCGGAGCGCTATCGCGACTTGGTGGCCGAGACGCAGAAGCAGCGCGAGCGCCATGCGGAGATGGCGCGCACTCGTTTCCGGTTGGGCGTGGCCACCGAAGTGGACGTGCTGCGTTCGGAGGTCAACGTCGCCAACGGCACTGCGGATTTGGTGCGTGCCGACAACGGCGTTCGCCAGTCGCGCGCGCTGCTGAACTACTACCTCGTCCGGCCAACGGATGCTCCCACTCGCGTGTCCGGTGAATTCGACGCCAAACCCTGGAGCGATGGGGATCTCGAAGAACTCACGCGGCAGGCCTATCGGCGGCGTCCGGAGCTTTCGAAGCTACGCATCGCCGAGCGCACCGCCACCACCACCGTGGATCTGGCGCGCGCCGAGAGCCGCATGAAGCTCGATTTCGTCACTAGCTATGGGATCATGTCGCGGCTTCCCGAGAATCTCGGCAACGCCGATTTCGCGCGCTGGAACCTGGGTGTGAACTTCACGCTCCCCGTCTTCGACGGCTTCAAGCGCAGCGGGATGGTCTGGCAGGCGGTAGCGGCGGCGCGTACCGCTCAACTCGAACGCCAGAAAGTCGAGCAGCAAGTGCGCCTCGGTCTGCAGCAGGGCCTCGACGAGTTAGCTGCGGCCGGCGAAACCATCGCCGCGGCGCGCGCCAACGTCCAGCAGGCCGAGAAGGTCCTGGCCATGACTCAGAACAACTACAAGTACGGCGCTGCCACCACGCTGGACATCGTCGACGCGCAGACCGCGCTTTCCCTGGCGCGAACCAATCTGCTGCGCGGTCTGCATGATTACTCGGTCGCGCGCGCGACGCTGCGCTGGACGGCGGGGATGACGCCGGGAGAGTGAGATGAAGACCACGGAAAGTCAAAAGGCAAAAGTCAAACGTCAAAAGTCAAAAGTACGGAGGGTGCAGCCACTTTTGCCTTTTGACTTTTGCCTTTTGACTTTTGCCTTGCTGTTCTCCGGATGTTCGCAGAAGCCCACCCAGGCCGCGGAAGCTCCGCCGGTTCGCGTAACGGTGCAGAAACTCGCAGTTGAGCCGTTCGAGGTAGCCGTCCCCATCAGCGGAACGCTGGTTTCCACCGTGCGCGTGGACGTGAAGGCCGAGACCATCGGCCGCGTGGTGCGCTTTGACAAGCACGAAGGTGATTTCGTCGCCGCCGGGGAAACCGTTGTCTGGCTCGACGAAGAAGACCGCCGCCTGGCGCTGCGCCAAGCCGAAAGCGCGGTGGCCGTTGCGGAAGCCGCGCTGGAACGCGCTCGCGTGCTCGAAGCGCACACGGTCTCGGAGAACGAACGCGCCGCCAACCTGCTCAAGTCCGGCGGGATCACGGACAAAGACCTGAAGGGCGCACAACTCGCCGAGCGCGACGCGCGCGCCCAGACCGCTCTGTTACGCGCCCAACTCGATCAGAGTCGCGCGGCACTCGAGACCGCGCGCAAGCGTCTTCGCGATACGCGCATTCATGCTCCGGCCAGCGGACAGGTCCAGGCCCGCTTTGTGAATCCTGGCGCGTATGTCGAAGGACCCACCGCGCTCTTCACGTTGGTGGACAACCGGCGGCTGGAATTAGAAAGTCCGGTCTCCTCCGCCGATCTCGGTCCGCTTCGCACCGGCCAGAAGGTGACCTTTTCGGTGAACAGTTTTCCCGGCGAGACCTTCGAGGGGCAGGTGCTGGAAGTGGCTCCGGCGATGGACGCGCAATCGCGTGCCGCGAAAGTGCGCATCCAGGTGGACAACCGGAGCGGCCGCCTGAAGACCGGTCTGTTCGCCCAAGGCAACGTGATCACCGGCGTGAACGCGCAGGCCGTCGTGATTCCAGCGGCTGCGGCTTACCGCGACGACCGTTCGGTCAAAGATAGTTACGTCTTTGTGGTGGAGCAGGGCAAGGCGGTGCGCCGGGCAATCCGCATAGGCCGCGACAGCGACGGCCGCCTGGAAGTGGTCGACGGGCTGCGTGCAGGCGATCTGCTGGTGACGCAGCAAAGCATCGAACTAGCTCCCGGAGTCCGCGTGGAGGCCCTTCCCGGGAAGCCCTGAATGTTCCTCTCCGAACTCTCCATCAAGCAACCAGTGCTGGCAACGATGATGGCGGTTGCCCTGGTGACCCTGGGCATCTACTCCTATCGGGAACTGAGCGTTGACCTGTTTCCCGACGTGGAGATTCCCGTACTCACGGTCCAGACCCGTTATCAGGGCGCGTCGCCGGAAACCGTGGAGCGCGAGGTTACCAAGCGGATTGAAGAGGCCATCAACACCATCTCCGGCGTTCGCCACATCAACTCGGTGACCACCGAGGGGCTGTCGATGATCGCCGTGGAGTTCCACCTGGGCACCAACATCCACACGGCCCAGCAGGACGCCCAGGCCAAGATCAACGCGCTGCGCGCCGATCTTCCCCGAGCCATGGACGAGCCGATCATCCAGCGGATCGACTTCAACGCCATGCCCGTGGTCTCGGTGGCGGTGGAAAGTTCCACGGCGGACATCAAGACGCTCAGCTCGCTGGCCGAAAAGGTGATCAAGAAACGCCTGGAGACGGTTTCCGGAGTGGGCCAGGTGACGATGGTGGGTCTGGCGCGCCGGGAAATCCAGGTGATGCTCGACCGCGAGAAGCTCCGCGGCTTCGGACTGACCTATGCCGAGGTCGCCGGAGCTTTGCGGCGTGAGAATCAGGATGTGCCCGCGGGCAAGTTGGAGCAGGGACAGCAAGAGCCGCTGGTTCGCGTGGCCGGGAAATTCCGCTCCGTGGACGCCTTTCAGCATCTGATCGTTGCAGTGAAGAACGGACGTCCGATCTATCTACCTGAAGTGTCTCGCGTCGTCGACGGAATGGAGGAGCGCACCAGCGCGGCGCTGATGGATGACCGGCCCGGCCTGGCACTCGAGATCGTCAAGCAGTCCGGGGCCAACACGGTGGCCGTCGCCGACAGCATCGCCAAAGAAGTCGAGCGCATGAATCAGGAACTGCCCCGGCACATTCGCTTGCGGCAGGTGGTGGACCGCTCCATCTTCATCCGCGAATCCGTCGAGGACGTGCAGACCACGCTGTTTCTCGGCGGGATCCTCACCGTGCTGGTGGTGTTCCTGT
>CAYPHP010000129.1:7726-8476 GCA_964410045.1 uncultured Acidobacteriota bacterium
GCCATCGTGGTCCGCGAGAACATCGTCCGCCACATGCACCAGGGCGTAGACCACTTCACTGCGGCCCGCGAAGCGACCGCCGAAATCGGCCTGGCGGTGATGGCCACCACCTTCAGCATCATCGCCGTGTTCATTCCCGTGGCCTTCATGGGCGGCGTGATCGGACGTTTCTTCTACCAGTTCGGGATTACGGTAGGTTTTGCCGTGCTGGTTTCGCTGTTCGTCAGCTTTACGCTGGACCCAATGCTCTCCTCGCGCTGGTACGATCCAGCCGCCGATCCCAACGTGCCGCGTCGCTGGCTGGGCCGCAAGCTGGAATGGCTCAACGATCGCGTGGACCGCTTGCGTAACGTGGCAGCCGCCAGCCTGGAGTGGTCGCTGGCTCATCGCGTCCAAATCGTAGTCTTGGCCGTCGTCGCCGTGGCCTCCAGCTTCCTGCTGTTTGGCCGCCTGGGATCGGAGTTTCAGCCCGACGCCGATCCCGGCCAGTTCCAGGTGTCGTACAAAGCGCGGCCCGGCGTGAGCGTGGGACGTTCCACGGAGATCGCCAAGGAGATTGCCGGAGAAGTACGGCGTCATCCCGCCGTGAATTACACCTACGCGTCGATTGGCGGGTCGGGCGGACAGCCGATCAACGAAGGGGTGATCTTCGTCAAGCTGAAGGAACGCGCCGAGCGTCAGCACTTCAAGGTGGTGAAGGCGGAGGTTCGGCAGGCGATGCAGCGGTTCCGTTCCTTGCGGGTGAGCGTG
>CAYPHP010000130.1:0-8462 GCA_964410045.1 uncultured Acidobacteriota bacterium
CGTCGAGACCATTGACCTCTACTACCAGCACCGCGTCGATCCCAAGGTGCCGATTGAAGATACTGTCGGCGCAATGGCCGAGTTGGTGCGTGAAGGCAAGGTGCGTCACCTCGGCTTGTCGGAAGCCGGGCCGAAGACCCTGCGGCGGGCCAGCCGCGTGCATCCCATCGCCGCGGTGCAGACCGAGTACTCGCTGTGGTCGCGCGATCCGGAAGTCGAGATCCTGACCACGTGCCGCGAGCTGAACATCGGCTTCGTCGCCTACAGCCCGCTGGGCCGCGGATTCCTCACCGGACAGATCAAGCGTCCGGAAGACCTGGCGGCGGACGATTGGCGGCGAATGAATCCGCGCTTTCAGGGCGACAACTTCAACAAGAACCTGGAACTGGTGGCACGCATCGAAAAGATGGCTCGCGAGAAAAGCTGCACCGCGGCGCAACTGGCTCTGGCCTGGGTGCTGGCGCAGGGCGCGAACATCGTGCCCATCCCCGGCACCAAGCGCCGCGGGACTCTTGAGGAGAACTGTGCGGCGACCGGCGTGAAGCTCACCGCTGCCGACCTGGCCGCGATCAACGCCAGCGCGCCGCCCGGAGCCGCCGCCGGATTGCGTTATCCGGAAGCCTTCATGGCCACCATCGCCGAGTGACCTTGACAAAGCAGGCCATTAAAAGCATTTTATAAACACATGGCTCAACGATTCCGCATTGGCTATCAGCTACTGAGTTGGGGACGCTTCTATCCGCCGAACTGGTGGGAAGGGTGTCGCGAGGTCTCCGAGATGGGGTTCAAAGGCGTGGAAGGCGAGTACGTGATCGCCAACGTCTACGAAGGGCGCCGTCAGGAATTCACCGCCAAGATGAAGAGTTTCGGCGTGCAACTCACCGCGCTTTACTCCAGCGCCGACCTGGTCTACGCCGAGGAATCCTATCGCAACGTGGTGAACAACCTGGAAGTCTGCGGATTCCTGCGGGAGAACGGGGCGAAGGTGCTGGTGGTCGGCGGATTCTCGAATCCCAAGGGCACGGAAGAGGACTTCAAGCGCATGGCCGGCGTGGGCAACGAACTCGGTCGCGCGGCGCTCGAGAAATACGGGATCAAGGTGGGCTACCATCCGCATCTCGGCAGCATGGTCCAGGACCGCGAAGGCATCGGACGCTTGATGGACCTGACCGATCCGCGCTACTTTTTCCTGGCGCCGGACACCGGACACCTGGCGGCGGGCGGCTCCGATCCGGTGGAGGTGTTCCGCACCTACGGCAAGCGAATCGTCCACATCCATCTAAAGGACTACGATCCGAACGCTGTAGGTTTCGGTGGACGCCGCGGACGGACCGCCGCGCTGGGACGAGGCAACGTGAATTTCCCGGCGCTGATCCAGATCCTGAATGACCTGGCCTACGACGGCTGGGTGAACATTGAAGTGGACGGCGCGGTGGCCGCGCGGGAAACCGCGGAAGCGTGCAAGCGATTTGCAGTGGAGAGACTGGGACTGACGGTTTAGCCACAGAGGCACCGAGGGCACAGAGGAAATCATGAACCGAAGGGAATTTGCGAAAACCACGGCGATGCTGGCGGCTTCAGCGGCTTACGCCCAGACGCCGGCCAGCGATCGCGTACGCGTCGGACTGATCGGATGCGGGGTGCGCGGCAGCCAGTTGCTCTCCACGCTCTTGCGCGTGCCTGCCGCGGAATGCGTGATGGTCGCCGATCTCTATGACGGCTTCCTGGAGCACGCCAAAGAACTGGCTCCCTCCGTCGAAACCACCAAGGAGTATCGCCGCATCCTCGACCGCAAGGATATTGACGCGGTGATCGTGGCCACGCCCGACCACTGGCACGCCCGCAACATGACCGAAGCGGCGCAGGCCGGCAAGGACATTTACGCCGAGAAACCGCTGGTCCACAAGTGGGAAGAAGCTGCGCCGTTGATGCGCGTCTTCACCGACACCAAGCGCGTGGTCCAGGTCGGCAGCGTGCGCGTCGGCACCGCGCTCTATCGAAAGGCCAAGGAAATCATCCAATCCGGCCGGATCGGCAAAGTGATGCTGGTAAGCACCTGCTGGGACTCCGCAGGCGGCGTTTATGCCTGGCAGTATCCCATTCCGCCGGACGCGTCGCCGCAGACCATCGACTGGAAACGCTTCCTGGGCCAAGCGCCGGATCGCCCCTACGATCCCAAGCGCTTCTTCCGCTGGCGCTGTTATTGGGAATACGGCGGCGGCATTCCGCCCGACCTGTGGTCGCACCACTTGACTGCGATCCACTGGATTCTCGACGTCAAGATGCCCGCGTCGGTCTCTGCCAACGGCGGCATCCATCGCTTCAAAGATGATCGCGAAGTGCCGGACACGATGTCCGCGCACTACGTTTATCCCGAGGGCTTCTCGGTTTCCTGCTCGACGACGAAGACGAATGCCATGCGTGATCAGGAATTCCAGTTCCTGGGTACCGACGGTTCGCTGGTGATTTCCCGCAACGAGTTGGCCGTCTACACTGAGTCGGGCGAAGAGGCGTACACCTATCCGCTCACCGCATGGCCGAAGAAGAAGAAGGAACAATTCTTCGTGGTCAACGGCATGGACGCGACCGGCGTGCCGCGAGTGACGCCCGGCCCGCGCCCCACCGTCGAGCGCCTGGCCATGCCCGCGCGTGCCGCCTTCGGCGGCAACGATCACATGGCCAACTGGATCGAATGCATCCGCAGCCGCAACGCCTGCTGGGAAACCGCGGACATGGGCGCGCGCGCCGCGCTCGCTTCCATCATGGCCAACATGTCGTATCAGCAGAAGCGAACGGTTTCTTGGGACGGATCGAAGATAGTGTAGTTCATGGAGTGCGGTGGCTTGCCACCGCATGCGGCGGCAAGCCGACGCACTCCAAGTCTCTCATTGAGGGCTTATGACCAGACGTCTTACTACCGCGCAAGCAGTCATTGAATTCCTGAAGAATCAGTACGTCACCCGCGACGGCCAGGAACACCAATTCTTCGGCGGATGCTTTGGCATCTTCGGACACGGCAACGTGGCCGGACTCGGTCAGGCATTGCAGCAGACTCGCGATTTCCCCTACTACCTGTGCCGCAACGAGCAGGCCATGGTGCACACCGCCGGCGGCTACGCCAAGATGAAGAACCGGCTCGGCGCACTCGCTTGCACCACGTCAATCGGCCCGGGCGCGACCAACATGATTACCGGCGCGGCGATGGCCACCGTCAACCGCCTTCCGGTGCTGCTGCTGCCCGGCGACATTTTCGCGCGCCGTCTGGTTGCTCCGGTGCTGCAACAACTCGAGTCGCCGTCGTCGCAGGATGTTTCGGTGAACGACTGCTTCAAGCCGGTGTCGCGCTATTGGGACCGCATCAATCGTCCCGAGCAGATCATCACCGCACTTCCAGAAGCGATGCGCGTGCTGACCTCGCCCTCGGAAACCGGCGCGGTGGTTCTGGCCATGCCGCAAGACGTTCAGGCCGACGCGTTCGATTATCCCGTTGAACTGTTCGAGCGCCGGGTGTGGACGATTCCGCGGCAGCGCGGCGACGCGCACATCCTGCACAAGGCCGTCGAGTGGATCAAGATGGCCCAGAAGCCGCTGCTGATCGCCGGCGGCGGCGTACACTACAGTGAAGCCAACGACGCGCTGGCCCACTTCGCCGAACTCACCGGCATTCCGGTGACGGAGACGCAGGCCGGCAAAGGCGCGCTGCGTTACGACCATCCGCAGGAACTTGGGGCCATGGGCGTCACCGGGACGCCGGGCGCCAACATCCTGGCGCGCGAAGCCGACTTGATCATCGGCGTCGGCACGCGCTATTCGGATTTCACCACTGCATCGAAGACCGCGTTTCAGAATGACGATGTCCGCTTCGTGAACATCAACGTCTGCGAGTTTGACGCCTTCAAGCACAACGCTCTGCCGGTGGTGGCCGACGCCAAGGTGGCGTTGGACGAACTGAGCGCGGCGCTAAAGGGCCATCACGTTTCGCAATCGTGGTCCTCTCGCGTCAGCAAGTACCACGCCGAGTGGGACAAGGAAGTGGAGCGCATCTACAGCCACCGCCATGGACCGCCGATCAGTCAGGGCGAAGTGATTGGCGTGGTCAATTGCGTCACCGAGCCCAACGCCGTGGTGGTTTGCGCGGCTGGATCCTTGCCTGGCGATCTGCACAAGCTGTGGCGCACCCGCGATTACAAGGGCTATCACCTGGAGTACGGCTACTCCACGATGGGTTACGAAATCGCCGGCGGAATCGGAATCAAGATGGCCGCGCCGGAGCGCGAAGTCTACGTGATGGTCGGCGACGGATCGTACTTGATGATGGCCCAGGAGATCGCCACGTCGATTCAGGAAGGCTACAAGCTGAACATCATCATCGTGGACAATCACGGATTCTCGAGCATCGGCGGACTGAGCAAGGCCGTCGGATGCGGCGGCTTCGGCACGGAGTATCGCGTGAACGTGGACTTCGCCGCCAACGCCGCCAGCTTGGGCGCGAAAGTGGTCCGCGCCACCACGCGCGAAGAACTGGTGACCGCTGTTTCCGCAATGGCCAAGGACGAACAGACTTCCGTCGTGGTGGTCGAGACCGACATCAACGCTCGCGTCGGCGGTTACGAATCGTGGTGGGACGTTCCGGTCGCCGAAGTTTCCGAATCCGAGGACGTGCAGGCGAAATACGAAGAGTATGTCCCCGCGCGCGCGAAGGAGAAGTACTTCCTGTAATAAGCCGCGACGGTTACTGTCCACGCGGTGATGCGTTTAACCGCCGGTCCCGCGGATCGGCGGTAAGATCATCGAGGGGACACCATGGACAGACGTTCACCGTTCCGGCTCCTCGCTCTGCTTTACGTAATCGCATGGTTCCTGCCGGTGGCCAAGGACGGCGCCACTCTGGCAGACGGCGAGGTGCCTGGGTGGCAGGCATTTCGCGTGGCGCTGGCGCCGCTGATTCCCTATGAAGGTTTCGCGGAAGACACCGACATGTTCCACAACGTAGTTTCGGTGGCCAGCGCACTGACCAATTTCCTGATGCTGTTCTGCCTGTACTGGCTGGCCGGTCCGGCCACCACGCCGCGTGTGCGCCAGATCCGATGGGTCATCGTAGCGGCGGCTTTGATCGACGCCTACTGGTTCCGCATGGCCTCCGATTTGTATCTCGGGTATTACTGCTGGTTCGGGTCGTTCGTGGTTCTTGCGGTGGTGGCGTTTCGAAGGGCTCCTGCGCCTGACGCCCCTTGACCAGCACTCGAATATCGAGTCCACTGATTTCGTATGAAGAACGTGACCCTCAGTGCCGACAAAGACTTGATCGAGCAGGCCCGGCTGGTCGCGCGCTCGCAGCACACGACACTGAACGCGGCGTTCCGGCAGTGGCTGGAGCAATTCACCGGACGAGCCGGCAACGCGGCCGAGGTCGACTCGCTGATGAAACGCCTCCGTCACGTCCGTGCAGGCCGGCGCTTCACGCGGGACGCGATGAATGAACCGTAGGTTCTTCCTCGCCACGAACGTCTTCGTCTCCTCCTTCGAGCAGCGTGCCGGCGACGGCCCGGCGGGCAGGGCAGTTGTTTCGCCAGGCCGTCACCAATCGCAAGGGCATCGTCAGGTACCAGAGAACGGCGCACTGGCCCTCGATAGCCGCTGCCAAAACCAGACAGTCGGACCAGGACAGCGATGTCTCTCGCTCAAGCGAAGGGCCTCGGCAAAGAGAGCCCGTGAGGAATGGATCGCCAGCATTGGCCGGAGCATCGTTGCCAAGTACTACAGCGAAGACTTCCAGCACGGCCGGCGATTCGGAGATCTGCGGATAGAGAATCCTTTCTTATAGCCGTCACACCTACAGTATTGCGAGCACCGCGCGATGTCCCATCTTCTCCGCCCACGCGCGCGGCGTGGCCCAAGGTTCGGCGCCGGATTCCACCGGATCTGCGCCGCGATCGAGCAGCAGCTTCACCACATCGATGCGTCCCCAGCGGCACGCCCAGCCGAGCGGCGTGCTCTGGAGCAGGTTGTCGCGAACATCGGTTCGCGCTCCAGCGTCCAGAAGCAGCGTGGCGAAATCCAAAGCCTGATTCTCGGTGGCAACATCGTGAAGCACTGTCCGGCCCGATGACCCGTGCCGTACGCTCGGGTCGCAACGCCCAAGAACTTGTCGAAAGCAGTCGAGAAACAGAGCGTGCTCCGATTCGGCGCGGACGTCGCCCTGGGGCAGCGGCGACCACAGCTTGCCGAACCAGCGCGAATCGTCGCGCGGCCAGCCGACGCGCTCCAGCGTCATGCGCACAATCTCGGGATCGCCGCCGCGAAGCGCAGCCCACAGCAGTTCATCGACCAGCGACTCGCCCATGAACGTACCGGGACGCAAGCGGCCGGCGTCCTGATCGGCGAGCATCTGCCGCGCGCGATCGGTCAATCGCAAGTGACCGGCCGTGGCCGCATCCGCGAATCCGCCGTAGCGCTCCAGCAACGCGACCATCGCCGCGTCGCCGGCGTGCAGCGCGCTGTACATCACCGAGCCGCTGGCGTAGACCTGACCGTTGGGATCCGCGCCGCGCGCCAGCAGCATCTCCGCCATGGCGTATTTTCCCGTGCCGGCGCAATGATGCAGTGGCATGCCCCAGGTGTAGAACGTCTCATCCACATCTTCCAGCCGTGTGCGTTCGTCCGGATCGAGACCCTGGTCGAGGAGACGCGCCAACTCTTCCGGCTGATTCTGCCGGACGGCGGTGGAGAGCAATCCGCTCGCCGGGGCCGGCAGATCCTGCGCCGGACGCGGCGACTTGCTGCGGCGCTGCTCGGCTTCGTGAATGATGGCCACGATCTCCTCATAGCCGCGCTCAATGGCGATGACCAACGCGCTGGTGGCGTCGCGATGCGGATAGATCCCTTTGCGGGCGTCGGCGCCGTGCTCCATGAGCACGCGCACCATCTCCGGCGCGCGCGCTAGCACCGCGTAGTGGATCGCGCGATGCTCGTTGTTCTCGGCCATGTCCGTGTTCACCAACTCCGGACGCGCTTTGAGCAGCGCGCGGACCTGCTCCACGTCGCCGGCGCGGACCGCGTCGGCCAGGCGCTTGACGTTCACGCCCTCCACGTAGGCCTTCAGCTTGGGCCAACTGTCGAAACCGTACGATCGCGCCAGCACCAGTTGCGCGTCGTGCAGAGCGAACGTGGCCGGATCGGCGCTGCGGAAGTGCGCGTCGACCTCGGCGGCTGCGGCGGTCTCACCGGCAGCGAATGCCGCCAGCAGTTCCTTGGCCTGACGCCGGAGTTGATCGAGATCCGGATGCTCGCGAAGCGTGCGAGTGGGCCGATGCGTTTTCATCGGGCGCCTCGCAGGAGAGCGAGCACAGCGTCGTGGCGCATCTTCATGGCCCAGGCCGTGGGCGTGGCCCACTGCTGGGCGTTCGCTTCCACGGGATCCGCGCCGCGCTCCAGAAACAGCTTCACCAACTCGAGGCGTCCCCAGCGGCAAGCCCAGCCGAGCGGCGTGCTCGCCAGCAGATTGTCACGCAGGTCGAGCCGCGCGCCGCAATCGAGCGCCATGGTCGCGAACGCCACGCGCTCTTCCGGCGTCACGTGCTCGCGCGATCCGGCGATGCTGTGCAGGATGGTCAGGCCGAACTGGCCGTTGTCCTGGGGCCGTCCACGGATGTTGGCATCGCAACGCTCCAGCAGCAGGCGAAAGCATGTAAGGTACGTGCCGCGATCCCACGCCGCGCTTCCCGACCCATGCGTCCAGATCCGCAGCGGCTGTTCGAGCGCGGTGAACCAGCGCGCATCGTCACGCGGCCAGTCCACGCGCTCGAGGGCGATGCGCAGGATTTCGGGATCGCCGCCGCACGCCGCTCCCCACACCAGTTGCTCGGCCAGGGTGTCGCCTCCCACGCCGTCGAGGCGATACTTCGCTTCACCGGCCAGCATCTTCCGGGCGAGCTCGGTCTGGCGGTAGAGTCCCGCCGTGGTCGCGTTGGTGACGCCGCCGTACTGTTCCAGCAGCTTGACCATTTTCCAGTCTTGCTGGCTGTAAGCCTGAAACATCGGATCGCCGCTGGCGTGGACCGCTGCGTTCGGGTCCGCGCCGTGCTTGAGCAGCATCTCCGCCATCGCATACTTGGCAGTGCCGGCACAGTGATAAAGCGGCATTCCCTGGGTGAAGTCGCCTCCGTCATCGTCGCTGCAACGCATCCGCTCGTCGGGATCGAATCCAAAGTCCAGCAGGAGCGCCAGGATTTCCGGGCGGTTGTGGCTGGCCGCGATGCGGAGCAACCCGCCGGAATCCTCGATTGGATTGGTGAGCACGCCTTGGGCACGACGAGCGCGCAGCCATTCAGCGTCGCCAAGCGCGGCCGCGGCGCGTGCCGTCATTTGCGCGCCACGCTCGAGCAGCAGCGTGGCCACCGGAGGAAGACGCTCGGTGATCGCCTCGCCCCACCATTGCCCGGCGGCCAGGTCGAGCGGCGTCC
>CAYPHP010000131.1:0-8452 GCA_964410045.1 uncultured Acidobacteriota bacterium
CGAGGGCGAAGTCGATCATCATGATGGCGTTCTTCTTGACGATTCCGATCAGCAGGATCACGCCTACGAATCCGTAAATGTTCAGATCCATGCGGAAGAGCATCAGCGTGACCAGCGCGCCGAAACCCGCCGAAGGCAGCCCCGACAGAATCGTGATGGGATGGATGAAGCTCTCGTACAGGATGCCCAGAACGATGTAGATCACCAGGATGGCCAGGATCAGGAGAATGCCCAGGCCGCGCACCGAGGATTCGAAGGCCTGCGCGGCGCCCTGGAAGCTTCCGGTGATGGTGGCGGGCAATGTTTCGCGCGCAGCCCGCTGGACCACATCCACGGCCTGGCTCAAGGCCACGCCGGGTTTCAGATTGAAGCTGATGGTCGCGGCGGGCAACTGGCCCAAGTGGTTCACCTGCAGCGGTCCAGTGCTCTGGCTGGTGCGGACCACCGCGTCCAGGGGCACCAGGTTCCCCGTGGAAGACCGCACGTAGAGCATCGACAGCGAGGAAGGATCGCGCTGATACCGCGGGTCGAGTTCCATGATCACGCGGTAGGTATCGGTAGGAGCGTAGATGCTGGAGATCTGCCGCTGCCCGTAAGAGGTGTACAGCGCTTCCTCCACTTGTTGAGGCGTGACGCCCAGCGTGGCGGCCCGGTCGCGATCAATCTCCACGTTCACTTGCGGGTTCTTGAGCTGCAGGTCGGTATTGATGTCCAGCAACTCCGGCGCTTCCCGCAGGCGCGCTTCCAGCTTGGGCACCGACTCGTAGAGATCGTGGGTGTCGGGACCCTGCAGCGTGTACTGGTAAAGGGCGCGAGTCATCTGCCCTCCGATACGGATCGGCGGCGGATTCTGCAGGAAGACTTGAATACCCGGGACGTGCGAGAGCTTCGGCCGCCACTCCTGGATCAACTCGTCGGCGCTCTTCTTGCGTTCCTTACGCGGCTTCAGGTAGACGAACAGGCGGCCCTGATTGCCCGCGCTGTTGGGACCGCCGGTTCCCGCGCTGGACATAAATCCGCGAATGTCCGGCTCTTTCAGCAGCACCGCCGCCACCCGCTGCTGATGCTCGACCATGGACTCGAATGAAATGCCTTGAGCCGCCTCGGTAAAAGAACTCACCTGGTCAATGTCATCGCTGGGCAGGAAGCCCTTGGGGATGATGACGAACAGGTAGCAGGTGGCGGCCAGGACCACGACGGAGAAGGCCATGGTGGCGAAGCGATGCCGGAGCACCGTCTGCAACGTGCGGTCATACAGGTGGAGCATCCCTTGGAAGAATCGCTCTGAAGCCCGGTAGACGCTTCCATGCCGCTCCTCGGCAGGGGGTTTCAGGAAGCGGCTGCACAACATCGGGGTCAGGCTCAGCGAAACGACGCCGGAAACCAGGATGGCTGCGCTGATGGTCACCGCGAACTCGTGTAGCAACCGGCCCAGCAATCCGCCCATGAACAGCACCGGGACGAACACGGCCACCAGCGAGAGGGTCATGCTCAGGATGGTGAAGCCCACTTCGCGGGAGCCCAGCAAAGCGGCTTGCAGCGGCGGCTCGCCGTGCTCCATGTGCCGGACGATGTTTTCCAGCATCACGATGGCGTCGTCCACCACAAAGCCCACCGACAGCGTCAGGGCCATCAAAGAGAGATTGTCCAGGCTGTAGCCCAGCAGATACATCACCGCAAAGGTGCCGACGATGGAGAAGGGCAGGGCCATGCTGGGGATGGTGGTGGCCGAAACGTTGCGCAGGAACAGGAAGATCACCAGGACCACCAGGGCCAGGGCCAGCACCAGGGTGAACTGGACGTCGGCCACCGACTCGCGGATGGTCACCGAGCGGTCTGAATTGATGTTCAGCGTGACCGACGGCGGCATCTGCGCGCGGATCTGGGTCAGGAGTTTCTGGATGTTGTCGACGACCTCGACCGTGTTGGTTCCGGGCTGGCGTTGTACGCCCAGCATCACCGCGCGCTCGTCGCGGAACCAGGCGGCGACCTTGTCGTTCTCCACGCTGTCCAGCACCCGGCCGAGCTGCTCCAGGCGCACCGGATTGCCGTTGCGATAGGTGACGATGATGGGCCGGTAAGCGGCGGCGTTGGTGAGCTGGCCTTCCGCTTCAACGGTAATGGCCTGGTGGCGGCCCCACAGCGTCCCGGTGGGCAGGTTCACGTTGTTGCGCTGGATGGCGGTGGTGACTTCATCCAAGCCGATGGATCGCGAAGCCAGCTCGCGCGGATCGAGTTGCACCCGCACTGCGTATTTCTGTCCTCCGAACACCTGCACCTGGGCCACACCGCTGACCATGGAAATGCGCTGGGCCACGAAGGTGTCGGCGTAGGCGTTCACCTCCGAGAGCGGCAGGGTCGGCGAGCTGAGGGCCATGAACAGGATGGGCTGGTCCGCCGGGTTCACCTTGCGGAAGGTCGGCGGCGTGGGCATGTCGCGAGGCAACTGGCCCAGCGTTCGCGAGATCGCCGACTGGACATCTTGCGCCGCCGCGTCAATGCTGCGGTCCAAGCTGAATTGCAGGGTGATGGAGGTGCCTCCCAGCGAGCTGGAGGAGGTCATCGAGTCCAGTCCGGCGATGGTCGAGAACTGCTTCTCCAGCGGCGTAGCCACCGACGCGGCCATCGTTTCCGGACTCGCCCCGGGCAGATTGGCGTTCACCGAGATCGTCGGAAAATCCACATTGGGCAGGTCGCTCACCGGGAGTTGGCGGTAGGCCAGCGCCCCGAACAGCAGAAAGGCCATCATCACCAGCGTGGTCATCACCGGGCGGCGAATGAAGATTTCAGCAATGTTCACGACCCACCTCCCGCCGGGCGGATGTCCACTTTGCCGTTCGGCACAACGCGAAGATGTCCGTCGGTGATCACACGCTCACCGGCGGCAAGACCCTTCTCAATCACCGTTTCTCCGGCCACACTCATTCCCGGAGTCACCGGACGCGCTTCCGCGGTTTGGTCGTTCTTGACCACGAAGACAAACTGCCCGCGCTGGCCGGTTTGCACCGCCTGCGAAGGCACTACTACGGCTCCGGCCCGCGACGAGAGCGTCAGCACCACGTTCACGAACTGGCCGGGCCACAGGCGGCGCGATGCGTTGGCAAACGTGCTCTTCAAGCGGATCGTGCCGGTGGTGTTGTCCACGGCGTTGTCGACAAAAGTGAGCCGACCGCTTTCCGGACGCTCTTCTTCCTGCGGGGGAAAGGCGTCAGTGCGCAGGGTTCCGCCGACCGCCAGCCGCTTGATCTCGGCCAGGTAGCGTTCGGGGACCGAAAACGCCACGTAGATGGGCTGGATCTGATTGATCAGAACCAGGGCCGTGTCGTTGGCTCGCACCAGGTTGCCCTTCTGGACCATCAGGCTGCCGGTCCGCCCGTCGAGCGGAGAGCGGATGGAGCAATAGGCCAGGTCCAGGCGCGCTTTCTCCAGCGCGGCGCGGCCGGCGCGAATGGCGGCCTGGGCATTCTCCAGACTGGCGCGGTCGGCGCGCACTTGGGCTTCCAGGGACAAAGTTGCGGAGCGCGACTGATCCGCCAGTTGCTGGGAGATGATTCCCTGCTTGAAGAGGTCCGCCGCCCGCCGCGAGTCGGCCTCCGACTGTTTCAGGGCCGCCGAGTTCCGGGCAATGTTGGCTTCTGCCTGCTTGGCCTGCGCTTCATCCCGCGACTGGTTGGCTTCGAGTTGACGCACCGCCTCTTCGAACGGCCGCGGATCGATCTGGAACAGCGGATCGCCCTTCTTGACGTCCTGGCCTTCCTGGAAAAGGACTCCCACCAACTCGCCGCCCACCAGGCTGCGTACCGTGACCGCGGTAATCGGCTGGACGTTGCCGATGACCTTCACCTCCACCGGCACATCCTTCTGTGTGGCGGCCGCAACCGTGACAGGGGCTGGCGGACGCGCCGGCGGACCGGAGGGCTGCGAGCAGCCGGCCAGGACCAGCAGAGCGAGAGGGGCGAGACGTTGCGTAAGCAGGGTCATGGCCGGGCGCGCATTCCTTCCATCCAGATTTCGGTGAGCGTGCGGCTCACTTGCCGCGGATCCAGTTTGTGGTAGCGCTTCCCGCCGAACAGTTCCTGGATCCAAATATGGTAGATCAGCATGCCCACGAAACCGCGCGCCGCCAGCAACGGGTTGACCCGGCGGAAGGCGCCGCGCCGGACCAGCCCGCGGATGCGATCCGCCAGAATTTCATAGTAGTCCAGTATGTAGGTGCGGAAGAAGCGGTGCGCCAGCCGGTGATTGTCGAGTGCGCTGAACAACAGCAGGCGCGTGAGCGTGGTGTCCTCGCTGGTCCGCCGGAGAATGTCCTCGGCGATGGCCGCGAACACCTGGCCGGGAGCATGACCGTTTCCGTTGGCCATGGCCAGCTTGAGATGGCGCTGTTTCTTTCGCTGACACTTGTCTTCCAGCACCGCCCAGTAGAGATCTTCCTTGTTCGGGAAGTGGCGGAAAATCAGGGCCTCGGTGATGTGCGCCTGTTCGGCGATCTGCCGGGTGGTGGCGCCGGAAAACCCTTGGCGAGCAAACAGGCCGCAGGCCGCGTCCATAATCTGACGCCGGCGGTCAGGACCGGCAAGGCGGGGTTTCGGGGGCATTGTAAGTGTTTACTTACTTTGTCCCAGGGGCAGGGACCTTGTCAATCCGCAATTACGTAAACGATTATGCCTGGCAATTCGGGCAGAAATAGCTGGCCCGCTCGAGCTGGCCTTGGCGGACCATTGCCACCAGGCTGCCGCAGAGGAAGCAGGGCCGCTGGGCGCGCGAGTAGACCCAGTAATCTTCCCCGGTCCGCCGCAGATCTGCGGGCAGCGTGACCACCGGGTCTTGGCCTTGCGCGGCCCGCTGCAACATGGGCCGGACCGACTGCCACAGGCCGTCGGCCTCGTCGCGAGTGATCGAGAGCGCCGGGCGGCGCGGATCGATGTGTCCGAGGAAGAGCCCCTCGGACTTGAAGACGTTCCCAATCCCGGCGACCACCTGCTGGTCCAGAAGCACGTCGCCGATTTCCCGCTTTCCGGCGGCGATCACCCGGCGGTGGGCTTCCTCAAAACTAAAGTCTTCCTTCAGCAGATCGGGGCCCAAGGCGGCCAAGCGCCGGTGATTGGCCAATTGATCCGGGGTCAGCAGGTCCACCACTGGACCATGGAAGAAGACCGCCTCATGCTGGGCGGTCCGCAGGCGCAGACGGACAAAGCGCGCGGGCTGTCGCAATGCCATGCCCGGCTTTCCCACCTGCCAGGCTCCATACATCATCGCGTGACAGAGAATCGTGATTCCGATGCTCAAATGGAGCAGCAGATGTTTGCCGCGCGTTTCCACTTCGCGGATATGTTGTCCCACCAATCCGGTGGCTTGGGGCCGGTAGCGTTCCGGCAACTCCACCAAGACCAGCGGCTCCTTAGCCAGCGCCCGCAGGGCGTTGGCCCACCTGACAACCGCATGCCCTTCAGCCATGACGTATATGCTAAACAGAGTGAGCCCTTCAAGCAAGCAGAACCGGACGACCCTTTTCCTGCAACCTCAGGGGTCTTTTGGTGTTTAATACGTCGAAGCCATCTGAAGAACCCGACCCAAACGGAGCGAAAGACCGACAAGTGTTGAAAAGACGACAGTTATTCGCGATCTTCGTCCTCGCCTTACCTCTCCTTGGGCAGACCGTGCGGGTAACGGGTGTGGTCCGCAGCAATGGCGGAATTCCCGTGCCCGGGGCCACGGTTCGCGTGGTCCAGCCATCGACAGGCAAGGGATGGGTGAGTTGGACCGATGAAACTGGGAAGTTTGACCTGCCCGGACTGCCGGCCGGCAAGCTGCGCTTCGAGGTGCAGCAACTTGGATTCGAGCAATCTGACCGCGAGGTGGAGGTTACCGCGGACACGAAACCGCTCGAGCTGACCGTGAAGATCGGCGGATTGCCCCAGGTGGTCGCCAGTCCCGTATCCCAGCCTCCAGCGCGCCCATCCGGCCCTCCCGCCACCGTCGGACCGGGCCAGCGTGGTCCAGGCCAAGGTCCCGGCGGACAACGTCCGGCATTTGCCGGAGCGCGTCCGGGGCAGGCGCCTGCGCCGCGGCAACCAGGCTTCCAGCAGGTTGATCCCACGGAGTTGCAGGCGGCTCTCGGTCAAGTCCAGGGCCAGGAAGCCTTGCCGCAGATCGACACCGGCCCACTCGGCGAAGCGGCTTCGTCCGACGCGTTTCTGATGAGCGGCAGCGTGGGGCGCGGCACAACTGCCGGTCAGGATTTTTCCGGATTCGGCGGACCCGGAATGATGATGTTTGGCGGTCCCGAAGGCATGCCCGGCGGCTTCGGACCCGGCGGCATGGACGGCGGCGCCGGCGGCTCAAATCCGTTCGGCGGCGCACAAGGTGGTGGTCCAGGCGGGCCGGGTGGTGACCGCATGGCCATGTTCATGGGCGCCGCTGGCGGTCCCGGTGGAGGTGGTCCCGGTGGAGCGCGTGGCGGAGGTCCCGGTGGCGGGGGCGGTGGAGGCGGGGCGCGGGGCGGCGCTGCCGGCGGACGCGCCGGTCAAGCTGGTCAAGCCGGCCAGCGGAACAATCCCCGGGCCGCAGCCAACGCTCGCCAGCAGCAAGGTCCGCAAGCCATGGAAGGACTGTGGGGCCTGAACCGCATCATGCGCATGGCTGCCAATCGTACCCGCTTTGGATTCTACGAGCGCTTCGGCACTTCGGCTTGGGATGCCCGGCCGTACTCCTTAACCGCAGCCAATCCCACCAAGCTCTCGCGCATCCGCCAGCGCGCCGGCCTCAACGTCGGCGGTCCTCTGGTGATTCCCAAGATCTACAACGGGAAGGAAAAAACGTTCTACTTCCTGAACTACGATTTCAACCGCGGGCGCAATCCGATCGACACCTTCGCCACCGTGCCGACTGCGGCGGAGCGCGCCGGCGATTTCTCCGCGCGCCGTGTCCAACTGTTCGCCCCGGTCGCCGGAAGCAGCGTCCGCACGCCGCTGGGCAGCGTGGTTCCCCAGTCGTTGATCAGCCCGGCCGCCGCCGGACTGCTGCGCTTCATCCCGCTGCCGAATCTTCCCGGCACGGTGCAGAACTTCCACTTGCAGGAGCGCGTGCCCAACTCCAGCGATCGAATCAATCTGCGCATCCTGCACACAATCAATCAGAAGCTGAACATGCAGGTGACCTACGGGGTCAACTCCACGCGTTCGGAGAGCTTCCAAAGTTTCCCACTGTTGCAGGGCCGTTCCAGTTCGCTCGGCCAGAACGTCAGCGTCGGCCTGACCCAAACCTACACCCCGCGCTTCATCCACGATTCGCGGATCATGTGGAGCCGCTCGACCAACGACTCCCGCAACCTGTATTCCGGCAGCGAGGACATCGCCGGGAAGCTGGGAATCACCGGCATCTCCACCGACCCGGTGAATTACGGCGTGCCGCAGATCGGGTTCACCAACTACACGGGGCTGAACGATCCGGTTCCGGCGATCCGGCGCAACCAGCAGTTCCGGATCATGGACAACGTTACCTGGGCCCGGCAGAAGCACACCTTCCGAGCAGGATTCGAGTTCCGACGCGGCCAGAACAACAACCGCAACGATCCGACGGCGCGAGGCAGTTTCACGTTCACCGGACTGCAGAGCAGCCAACTCGATGCCCAAGGCCGGCCCGTGCAAGGGACCGGCTTGGACTTCGCCGACTTTTTGCTGGGCTTGCCGTATTCCACCAACGTGCGTTTCGGCAATTCCAGCACCTACTATCGCAGCTATGGGTTGACCGCGTTTGTGCAGGAAGACTGGCGCATCCATCCGCGATTCTCGGTGAACGTGGGCCTGCGTTACGAGTTTCTGCCCCCGGCCACCGAACTCCGCGGCCATCTGGCGAACCTGGACATCAACAGCGCATTCACCGAGGTGGCCCTGGTGACTCCGGGATCGCCCGCGCCGTTCAGCGGCAGCCTGCCGGATTCCCTGATTCATGCAGACAAGAACAATCTGGCGCCGCGGATCGGCATCGCCTGGCGTCCGCACTTCATGCGGAGGAACACCGTGATCCGCGCCGGGTACTCCATGTTCTACAACGGTTCGGTCTACGACCGGCTGATCTCGTCGATGGCCAACCAGCCGCCGTTCTCGCAGTCGCAACTGCGCTACACCACCGCGGCGCAGCCGCTCACCTTGACCAACGGATTCCCGCCGCAGCCGCTGGGCACGGTGAACAACACCATCGCCATCGATCCGAATTACCGCGTAGGCTACGCCCAGATCTGGAACGTCACGTTCGAGACGCCGATCCTGCGCAACTTGATCCTGGATGCCACCTACACCGGCACCAAGGGTACGGGTCTGGACCTGCTGCGCTCGCCGAACCGCGCGGTGCCGGGCACGGACCTGGTCCGGCGCATCCCGAACGCCGCAGCGTTCACCTACGACCAGTCGGGCGCCATGTCCATCTATCACGCCGGCCAAGTGCGCCTGCA
>CAYPHP010000132.1:0-8445 GCA_964410045.1 uncultured Acidobacteriota bacterium
ACAGCGAAATCCACCTGGACCGCAAGCTCGTGGACAAGCGCGTCTTCCCGGCCATTGACATCAACAAGAGCGGCACGCGCAAGGAAGAGTTGCTCATCCAGCCCACCGATCTGAACCGCATCTGGATCCTGCGCAAGGTGCTGAATCCGCTGTCGCCCACTGAGGCCATGGAACTGCTGCTGGACAAGATGGGCAAGACCAAGTCGAACGCCGACTTCCTGGGCGCGATGTCCAACGGCGGCCGATAGGCTACAAACCTACCAAGACATCCGCTTGCGCAGTTCCGTGATGTGCGCCACATGATGGCGGCTGTGCCAACCGTAAAGGCCGGCCAGCGCCGTGATCGTGAGCTTGCCCAAATCGGGGTGGCGCCAGGTGCGGTCCCAGTCCTCATCCTTCAACGAGTGCCACAACATCACCCAGCGGGTATGCAGCACTTCCAGCAGCGTCAGTGACAGTTCCACGGGCGCGGTTCGCGCGTCCGGCAATTCGGCCCACAGCGCTTCGTCGTAAGGCTTGATGGTCGGCTCGGTTTCGGTGAGAGCCAGCCGCAGACGCGTATAGGCGTTCATGTGGCTGTCAGGAACGTGGTGTACGACTTGGCGCACCGTCCATCCGTTCGGGCGGTACGGCGTGTCGAGCTGTCGCTCGGAAAGCCCTTCGACCGCGGCCCGCATTTGTGCAGGGCAGGCTGCGATTTCTGAAATCCAGCGCTGCCGTTCCATAGCCGAAGCCACCATCCGCAACTCGAACTTGCCCACGGGATAGCGCAGATCTTCCATGCCGCAAGAGTATACTGTGACTAGAGTTTCCTAGACGTATGCGTGCTCACATATTTGCCAGCCCGGTAGGTGAGATCTTCGCCGCGGTAAACGACAGCGGCGCGTTGGTCCGGCTGGACTTCCTCACTCACAAGAACCGCGCAGCCTACCTGAAGCAGGTCGGGCCGGTGGAATGGAATGCCTCGGTGCTGGCCGAGGTGGAGCGTCAGGTGGGTGAGTATTTCGCCAAACGCCGCCGCGACTTTGACCTGGCACTGGCTCCCGAGGGTACCGCGTTCCAGTTGCGGGTATGGACGGAATTGCGGCGGATTCCCTACGGCCACACCTTGAGCTACGGCGAACTGGCGGAGCGCGTCGGCAATCGCAAGGGCTCGCGCGCCGTCGGCGCCGCCAACGGCGCAAACCCCATTGGGTTGGTGGTTCCCTGCCACCGGGTGATCGGCGCCGATGGGTCGCTCACCGGCTATGGTGGCGGGTTGCCGATCAAGGAAGCCCTGCTGCAACTCGAAGGGGCGCGGTTGGTTTAGCGCCTTTATCCAATCTCTTCCGCGAGCCGTTCCAACAGGTCCTCGTACCGCTGCACCAGAGGGTGATCCCATTCGCCGAAAGCCTCGCGGACTCGCCGCCAATAGCGGATCTGCATATCGACCGGCCGCGAGAAGTGGACGCCGTCGCCGCGCTGCAAGGCCATCCAGGTGGATTCCATGTTGTGGATCTTATCGGCGCAGCAGATGGCCTTGGCCTCCGGATCGCCCTTACGTATCTGCTCGATGTAGCCGGCCTTGCGCTCATCCCAGGGCAGGTTTTCCGGATGGTTGGAATCGTGCTTTCCCGGATCGGTCACCGTCTGGACCCAGCGGTAGACGCGGTCGCCGAAGGCCAGCACTTCGTCGCCGAATTGCGGCGCGTCTTCCAGCACATCGTGCAACAACCCGGCGATGATCACGTCATCCCCAAAGCCCTGCCGCGCCAGGATCATGGCCACACCGTAAACGTGCGCCACGTACGGTATGTGCAGATCGCGGTCCTTGCGCCGCTGATTTTCGTGGGCGCGGGCCGCCAGATCAATGGCTCGATGGATACGCTCACCGCTCATGGGTTGCTTCCCGGCACTGCTGCCCGGCAAAGGGGCAACGCCGACAATGTTCTTCAACCACGGGCGGAAAGTCCAGCGTTCTCTGCGCAGCGAAGAAGCGATCCACCTCGGCGCGCGCCTGCGCCAGATCGGCCGCCGTCCATTCCACTTGAACCGCGGCGTTCTCATCCAGGTAATACAGCCAAGCCTCCTGTGCGCCGGTGAGCAAGATGTACAGCAGCATCTGCAAGTGGTATCCGCGGTCGTCGCGGCGTCCGGTCTTGTAATCCACCAAAGTTGTGCCTGCGAGCAGGTCCACGACGCCGTTGAGGAAATGCCCATCGATTGCTCCGGCGACCGAGTATTCCACTCGGCGCGGAACGGCTGCGGCCACCCGGCGGCCCAGCTCGCTGTCCCGGAATCGTTCGGCCAGTTCCTGAATCCCGGCAGAGTACTCGCCGGGCTTGCCGGCCAGAAGTTGATGCACCAGGGTGCCACGCGCCGCGGTTGAGAGGGATTCGCCCTGTGCCGCGCCGCTGGTTCCAGTGTTCCAACCCAAGTACCGGCCCAAGTAGTACCGGCGGGGGCATGACGCGAACTCCGCCACGTCGGTGACGGCCGCGATGTAGTCAGACTGGTCGGCAAGTGACGGATTGCACTTGGAAGGTGCCGGGACCGAAAAGACGCGCAGCGCACTGGCGGATTCCTCGGGCGCAGCGGACGGCTCTGAACAGACTTGCGGTGATATTCCCGTGTCCACGATGGCCTTCAGCCTGCCCAAACTCTTGCCGGGCTTGACGCTGCCGCTCAGCACCAGGTGCTCGCGGGCGCGGGTCATGGCCACAAACAGTACTCGGTGCTCCTCCTGTTCGTCGCGAACTTCCTTGGTCCAGCGGATCATCAACTGCGTCAAGGTCTCGGCGGGCTGAAGATCGTGGTCCTCGACCCGATAGGCGCAGCCCAGGCCATGCTCGGGCATGTACGCGACGTCTGGCCGGTCGCGGCTATCGCCCCGGCTCAAGTCGGGCAGGATGACCACGGGGAACTCCAGGCCTTTGGCCGCGTGCATGGTCATCAGGCGCACCGCGCCCTCGGCGGCCGGGACCTGCGCCTCCCCCGCGCGCACTTCGTCGTGGCGGAACTGATCGATGATCCGCGCCAAGTCGCCTGGCGCCGCGATGCCCAGTGACGACGCGGTCCACGACCGGGCCAGCCCGGCGAGCTTGTGGACATTGGCCATCCGGCGGGCGCCGTTGGCCGAGGCTGCCAGCGTGACATCGTATCCGGTGGCATGAACGATCTCACGGACCAGTGAATCGAGTGGGCGCCAGTGGCTTTCCTGCTGTAAGCGCGGGAAAAGCTCCAGGAATCGATCGAGTACCATGCGATCCGGGTCGGGAAGATCAACAGCGCTGCCAAGCAGATCAAACAAACGGAGGCTTTGATCGTGGGCCGTGGTGGCCAACAGGTACAGCGCCTCGTCACTCAGGCCAAACATGGGAGATCGCAGAACCGCCGCCAAGGCCAGTTCGTTACGCTCGTTGTCCAGCAGGTGCATGAAGCTGGCGATGTCGGCGATCTCCCGGGTGTCGTAGAAGCCGCGTCCCGTCTCGGCGAAGTAAGGGATGCCGCGCTCCCGCAGGGCCGCTTCGTAGACCCCCATGTCCGAGGTGCTGCGAAACAGCAGGGCGATGTCGCCGTAACCGATCGCGCGCCCGCCGTCATAATCGCTGGCCTGGCGATTGGTGATCCGCAAGGATTGCCGTTCCACGCGGTCCTGGATCAGCCGGGCGATGTGCATGGCTTCCGCCTGCCGGCCTGCGAGCTTGTCGCCATCCGACGTGGTGGTCCAGATTTCCACGGAAGGCTCGCTCTTGGGATCGAAATGCGGCAAAGCCTGGAGCAGCGAGAACCCCGCGGCGCCACCGAAGCCGGGAACAGCGTCGAAATGAGCGTTCACCGCGGCCAGGATTTCCGGACGGCTGCGGAAGTCCTCGAGCAATGGGATCTGCCCCTGCGGATCAGCGCCGTTCCACGCGTCGTCGAAGTTGGCAGGCTCGGCGTTGCGGAAGGCGTAGATGGACTGCTTGGGGTCGCCGACCACAAACATGCGCCGGTCTTCGCCCAGCCTTGCGAGGATGCGAGCCTGCAGGCGGCTGGTGTCCTGGTACTCGTCCACCAGGATTTCCTGAAAGCGCTGGGCGGCGGCGCGAGCCAGTGCTTCATCCTGCAGCAGATCCCACGTCTTGCGCTCCAGATCGTCGAAATCGAGTGAGGAGAGCCGCGCCTTCTCGGCGTCGTAGGCTCGCTCAAAGATCCCCAGCAACTTCGCGACGGTTCTCCTGTGGGCCGCGCCGGCTTCTTCCGCTTGGGCGGCCGCCAGGGCGCGCAAGGTGTCCAAGGGCCGGTCCTGGGGCCGCGGCTCCGGGAACTCGTCACGGAGGATTCGGAGGTCGGTGTTCAACTGATCGTTCCGCAGGCGGGTGAAATTGATTTGCTTCCTGGCGTCTTCGATCGCCGCCAGCGCGTCGCTCAAGCCGCCTGTTTCGTGGAATCGCTGCGCTCGAAGCACGGACTGCCGGATGATGGTGAGTGGCTGGATATATTTCAGGTCCAGACGCCGGGCTGCGGTTTCCAAGGCGTCGATACGCGCCAACAACAGTCGACACACTTCAGCGGAGGTTGCACAAGGCTTCGATAGCGCGTCGGTGTCGGCGGCGGAGCCTCCTTGGCTGCGAATTCCCTCGTAGGCGTCCAGGAGCGCCTGCTGAACCGGTTGGCGGAAATGCTTGACCGACTCTTCGAAGGCTTGCGGTTCCTGGTCCCGGAAGCGGTCGAGTGCGGAACCAAGGACGCGGGTCCGCAGCAAACCGGCTTCGATCTCGTCCAGCACGCGAAAGCGCGGATCGATCCCCGCTTCGATGGCGTGCTCGCGGAGCAACGCGGCGCAGAAGCCGTGGATGGTGGAGACCGCGGCCTGCTCGACGTCGCGGCGCAGGGGCGGCTCCGGCAGTTGCTGGCTCAAGCGCTGCTTCATCTCCGCGGCGGCGTTTTCGGTAAACGTGAGGGCCAGGACGCGATCGAGGGGCAGGCTGCCTTCGCGTGCGCCGCGGGCGATCCGCTCCACCAGAACGCGGGTCTTCCCCGATCCGGGTCCAGCGCCGACGCAAATCCGCCGGGCTTGGCTCTCGACAGCGCGGCGCTGGTTGTCGCCTAAGTGTGCAGGGGTCGCCATTTGTCTACCCGGCAAACGTCATAAAGTTCGCATCCGGCCTTCTTGCACAGCGAATGGTCTTTGGGTTCGACGGCGATCGCGCCGTCACGGATTTCCCGCGCGTACCGCAACATCCATTGCTTGCCGGTCTCCATCAGTTCGCGAAACTCCTCGCGAGGGACGATGTCGGCGCTCTCCGGCGGCGCGCCATGAAACACGGCCGCGGCCAGACTCTGGTTGATCACTCCGGCGCGCTCCGGCTCGCCGCGCAGCTTGTACAACTCCGCTCCTGCCGGGATCAGACGTAGCACGTCGCGCAATGCCATTAGATAAAGCGGGATCTGGAATTCGCGGCCCG
The DNA here is from genome assembly GCA_964410045.1 of uncultured Acidobacteriota bacterium. Taxonomy (GTDB): domain Bacteria; phylum Acidobacteriota; class Terriglobia; order JAJPHL01; family JAJPHL01; genus CAYPHP01. The sequence goes on from CAYPHP010000132.1 coordinate 5,430, forward strand.
CCCGCACGTCCTCCTTGCGTTTCGGTTTGTACCCGTTCAGGCTGTACTTGAAATCCACCACAACGCCGATCTTGCGTCCGTCCACGGTCGCCGTTTCCACGCGATCCAGACGGCCGCGCACGAGGATGGTCGACCCGTCGTCCAAAGTCCACTCCAGCAGTTGCACATCCTCGCCGGGCCGCTCGCGGCCGAAGCTCTTCTCCAGAAGCGCCGGATCGACGACGGTGCGGTAGGAGCTGTGCAACTCGGCCTCGAGAAATCGTTTCAGATCCTCGATCATCGCGTTGCGCCGGCGCTGCTCGGCATGCCCGATCATCAGGCCGCTGGTGTTCGCCGCGAAGCAGCGGTCCAAAACGCTTTCAATGGGCTCGCGGCGTCCGCCGGACTCCCATTCGTAAAGAGTGGCGTGAATGATGTTGCCTTCCAGCAGCCGGGTCAGCCCGATCTCCGGCTCGCCTTCCAAGTGCAGCATGTTGCGTCCGAAATGCTGGAACGGACAATGACTGTAGTTGCGGAAACGGCTGGCGCTGAATCGCACTTCTCGTTCGCGAACGCGCGCCAATGCGGTGGTAGAGCTTAAGTGCGCCGGAGGTGAGGCTGGAACTTCCGGCACTTCCCTGAGTTTTCCGGCGGCCGGCATCGGTTGCACTTCGTTCAGATACAGCGACGGCAGCACGGCATTCCCGCGGTCATCCCTCTGCGGATAGGAAAGCACCAGGAGTTGACTGGCACGCGTCGTGGCGGCAGCCAGCAGCCGTTGTTGTTCCTCGCGCTGCTCGGCAAGAGTGGGCAATCCGGCAGCTTGCCGCTGGCCGTCCTCCAGGAACAGGCCCGCTTTCGGCGCCCGCGGAAATTCACTCTCCACCATGCCCAGCAGGAAGACGGCGCGCAGTTCCCACTGCCGGGCTTCGTAAGGGTTCATCACGTTGACCACGTCCACGCGGCGGTCGCGCAAGTGGAAACGGCGATCCCCGAGTTCCGACTGCAACAGCGCCAGAAAGCGGGCTGCAGGCAGCCGGACACGCTCTGAATCAGCCGCGGCGCCGATCTCGTCGACGATCTGGCTGGCCAGGTCCCAGACTTGACTGTCGGCGCGCAACTCCAGGGCGTGCTCATGCGAGATCGCGTTAGCTGCTTCCGGGAAGTTGGTCCACGCCGCCCACAGATCGCGCACGGTGGCTGCGGGATTCTCCAGCGGCGTTCGTAACCGGGCCAAGGTGGCGACGAACTCGCGCAACGCGGGGTCCGATTGAGAACCCAGGCAAGCGTCCCAGTTGCCTTGCTCGGCTTGGCGCCGGCGGGTGATGACCTGATATTCGAAGCGCGACACGACTTCGCGGCTCTGCACCGGGGAATAGGGCGACTTAAGTACAGCCAAAACGGCATCCGGACGATCCTCGGGGCTGCTTCCGAGCAAGGCCAGGCAGGCCAGCAGATGCCGGCCCATGGCGGTGTCACGCGCCGTAAGCGGGAAATACAGCCGCGCCGGAATCCTGCGGCGGCGGAACAGATCGGCAACCAGCGGAGCGTAGGCCTCCCGATTCTCAAGGACCACGCCGATATCGCGGTACTGGAACCCGTCGTCGCACACCAGTCGCACGATCTGCTCGGCCACGCCGTCGACCTCTTCGTAACGCGTGCCGGCGCTGAAGCAACTTGTAGTCGGCGTGCCACGGTGGTTCCCCTCGAGCGGTTCCACCTGAAAACCAAGGTGCTCGACCAGCCAGCGGCGCGGCTTGTCGTACTCCGGCGGCAACGTAACGATGGCGTGCGCGCAATGCTCGAGGAGGGTCTCGAGGATCTTCCGTTGTTCCAGGGTGAAGTCCGTAAAGCCGTCCACCAGCAAGACACCGGGTTGCTTCTCGATCGTAGCTAGCGGCCTCAACGCCGCGGTGGCTGTTTCGTAGCGCCGCACGAATTCGAGGAAGGCGGCCTGGCGCGGCTTCGCCGCCCGAACCGCGCCGGCCCGGCAACCGGCGGCAATGAACTCCTCTGCTTCCTCCGCCAGTGCATCGCGAAATCCCTGGTATTCCTGGACCGCCCGCCAGTAGGGCAGATCCATCTCGCCCAGCAGGCGCTCGACGAGCAACTTCTTTCTTGCAACACCTAGACGCGCGTCGCCGGCGAGATCGGAGAAGGTAACCAGCGAGCGGTCGTGGAACGACGTGGCCCGGCCGGTCCGGAGCACCGTGTTGCGCGTATGTTCGCGAAAGCTGTTGGTGGGCAGGACCAGCATGGTTCCCTGATCGTTCCCGCGATCGAGTTCCTCGAGAAAACGCTGGAGGATGCGATGCGTCTTGCCGCTCCCGTGTGGGCCGGTCAGCAACACGCGCGAGAAGAGCAGGCCTTGCATGTTCAGTGTTCCTTGGAATGATAACGGCAAAAGCCGCTCAGCTATACTCGGATGGAGATGCGATTGCTAGCCGCGTTTGCGATCCTCCTGTGGAGTCTGGAAGGCTGGGCTCAAAAGTGGGTGGAAGTGCGTGGAACCCACTTTGTAGTGGTCTCGAGCGCCGGAGAGCGACCGGCGCGGCGGCTGCTCGGTCAACTCGAACAGGTGCGGGCGGTCTTCACCGGCTTGGGATGGGAAATCGATCTCGGCAAACCCTACACGGCCCGGCTAACGAAGGACCCGGCAGCGGCCGTCCACGATTACGTCCACCGCGTGGAGGAGCGCAACTTCCGGCCGTTGCCGCTGTGGCTGCATGAGGGTCTGGCGGAGTTCCACAGTCAGGCGCCGCCAGCAATGGCCCCGCGGCTGAAGGGGGCAACTTTGTTGCCGCTGGAGGCCATCCGCGCGGTGGACTTTTCCTCCTCCCTGTACAACGAGGAGGCGCGTTCCTCGCTCTTCTACGCGCAGTCGTGGGCGCTGGTCCATTTCCTGTTCACCGCCGATGCCGCCCGATTCAAGCACTATCTGCAACTCCTGCGCGGCGGCGCGATCGAGTCTGAAACTTGGAGTCAGGTCTTCAGCGATGGGAAAACGCTCGAATCCGCATTTGCCGCCTATGTCCAG
>CAYPHP010000133.1:0-4287 GCA_964410045.1 uncultured Acidobacteriota bacterium
GCTCTCCCGCGACGGCAGATACGTGGCATACACCACGGGCAACGTCTTGCGGCAAAGCCTCCGGGTCCGCGACCTGTCGAGCGGATCGGACCGGGAAATCTTCGCGCCCGACCTGGCGACCTACGAACATCTGCGCATTTCTCCCGACAATCGCTACCTGTACTTCAGCGACCCGGCGAGGGGGCTGTTTCGCGTCCCACTCGAGGGCGGGGACATGCAACGTATCGTCGAGGGAAAGGACACCGCGGGCTCGCTGTCGCCGGACGGAAAGCGTCTGGTGGTGACCGTTGATGGACGGTTGGCAATGGTGGACCTAGAAGTGCGGTCCCTGCTCCCTCTGCCGGTGAGCGTGCCGCGAGGCCGCATCCGTCTGCCGGTTTGGTCGCCCGACGGCAGCCGTTATGCTTTTGTCTTGGAGAACGACGCCGGTACGCGTCTGTACACGCTACCCGCGGGGCTTTCCCAAACCTGGGTGGCGCGTCGATTAGGAACGGACGACTGGTCCGCCATCGCGGATATTTCCTGGCTCCCCGACAATCGGGCGTTGCTGATCGCCGGCTCCCGGCGCGGTGAGAGCGCCTGGCATCTCTGGGAGGTCACCCATCCTGGAGGCACCGCCGAGCGGATCGGGTCGGAGGAGCACGCCTACCTGAGCGCAAGCTTGAGCGGCAATGGCCGTCTGATGGCTACCGTGTTGCTGGAGAGCAACGCCGAGCTTCTCGTCGGCGGATCTGCGGCGTTGGAGCGCCCCTGGCGCATCACACCTGTGCAGGGTCACGCTGCCGGTAACCGCGGTCTGGCCTGGACTGCGGACGGCCGCTTGGTTTACGCCGTGATGTCCGGAGGCCGCCTGGATCTCTGGATCAGCGCAGCGGACGGCTATCAAGCCCGCAAGCTCACGTCCGCGGGGAACAACTGGCTGCCCCGTGTGACCGCAGATGGCCGCACGATCGTCTTTCTCTCCGATCGCAGCGGCCAGGCCGAACTCTGGCGCATGGACCTGGGCGGCGGTCATCTGCGACAGGTCACGCGGGCGGGCGACCCGGCGCAGTTGACATCGCCGGACGGTAAATGGCTTTTCGATAAGACGGGCGCGGCGATGTGGCCAAACCAACCGGACTCCGGGATCCGCCGGCTGGCTCCCGCGGATCACGACCTCTGGCCGGCGATTTGCGACGGTCCTGCGCCCGATGGGCGGTTGATGGCGGTTCGCCAGCCGAAGCAGCCGTTGCGAGTCCTCGACGCCGGCGGCCGGGTCTTACGCGAACTGCGGACGGGCTGGCAGATCAAATGGACCCCGGACAGCCAAGCGCTCAGCTACCTGGATGAGAGCGAAGGAGCGATGAACTTGTGGGTACAGCCATTGGAAGGCCCGCGGCGTCAGGTGACCCATTTCGCCACCGGCGGCATCGTTCACTACGCCTGGTCCCGCGACGGCCGTTGGCTGGCTGTGGCGCGTGGCAGCCAGCAGTCGCGTTTGGCCATGATCGAACGTTGAACAACCAAACCTACTTCTTGGCGTCCAAGGGATAGAAAAGCAAGCTCTCCCGTAGATCGCGCATGCAGTCTTCGGCGATCAGATTCTTGTGGTTTACGACGCGCACCTTGGCGCCGAGCAATGGCTGCACCTTATCGGCGCACAGCGGGGAGACATAGACCCGTCCGCCCCTGGCGACCGCCTGCGCGATGCCGGATCGATCGCTGTCGTGGACCAGGCGGATGCGGTCGAGTTGCGCAGGCTTCAGGTATTGGGCCAGGGCTTGTCGCATGCGCTGCTCGATGGAAGTGTCGGTGATGATCATGGTGAACGGGCCGCGGCGGGCCGCGCTCATGATCATGCGGATGAAGCTGGGGTCCAGGCGTAGGCGCAGGATCTTCTTGCGGTAGCGCTGCGCGGTCTTGTGACCGTCCTCCCAGTGGAAGTCGGTGGTCAGCAGGAAATCGGCGCGGCGCAAATCGCGCACAGCGCCTGGCGGAGGAGAAGGGGCGAAGAGCTCCAGGGGAATCGCGCGCACCCCCAGTTGGCGTTCCAGTTCGGCGGCGAACAGCCGGGTCTGCTCGCGATTGCACTCCAGAACCGCGCAGGTCACCTGCGCCGGAGCCAGGCCGTCTTTCGCCAGCAAGTGGGCCAGCCGCTGCGGGGTGAGGTTCAAAAGCGCCGCTTCCGCCTTGACCCGCTCCACAAACTGGCGGACGCTCTGGCGGTAGGCCTGCTCCATCTTCCCTCGTCCCGAGCGCACGAAGATCCCCGACTGCGGGCGGATCTCCACCAACCCGGCCCTCGCCAGCGCCCGGTAGATCTTGAACGCGGTTTTCAGGTTGATCCCGCCGTCGCGGGCCAGTTGGCGGACCGTGGGCAAGCGATAGCCGGGCGCCATGGCTCCAAAATGCACCAGGTTAATGAGTTGGTCGCGAACCTGTTCGAAGAACGACCGGGCCGAGTCGCGGTCGATCTCAAAACGAATGAGGGTAGGCTTCATGGCCATGGGGCCGGGGAACGGAAGCGGATCAGTTATCCGCCTGGAGGTCGCAGGCTTCCCGGCAATCCAGGCAATAGTAGCATCCGTCGGCGACCAGGCGGAGGTTCTCTTCAGACTTGCAGATCGTGCAGAACTTGTCGCACTTGCAGTCCTCTTCCCGCTTGTCGCACATGGCGCAGATGAAAGCCATAACGTGCTTACGATAGCACAGCCTTGGGAGGCCGGCTATTTCGGCCCAGGGGAAAATGCCTTCCAGTCGGCAGGGCCCGGCTTGTTGACATAGGCAAGGGGGACATCACCGTCGAAGTTTCCAAACTCCCGCAATTGTTGTTTGCCAGACGTGGCTTTGCCGAGTTGATCGCTTGCGTACCTAACCAATTCATTGACAGTGACGATACTGTCTTTGTCGGCGTCCGCCGCGCCGTCCAGACCCTTCAGCACGAAGCAGGTGAAGGCGCCATGGCCGCCGCAGAACTGAGGACCCGACTGAGAGATTTCCCCGGGCCGGCTAGCCAGGAGGGCGATCAAACGGCTGTGTCTCGCGGCGACTCCCTCCAGGTAACGGTGGACGCTGTTCCGCAGATCTCCCGAACGGCTGAGATCGGCCAGTAGCACAATTCGTCCGACCCTCCCCCAACGGTTGGCAATCAGGTCATCAAGCTCCGACATCGGAAAGGCCGAGGTATACAGGTCATTCGGGTCGGCATCTGTGCCCAGAATGAACGCACTCTTGGCCGTGTCCCCCTTTACGATCCCGTGGGTAGCCAGGAAGATGTAGACCACATCGTTGGGCCCAGCGTTCCGCGGCAGCCATGTCGCAAGGTTGCGACGCACGGATCCCAAAGTTGCCGCGTCGTTGAGCAGGAGTCTGACGTTGCCTTCCGGCAAGCCACCCCCGCGGGGCGACGTAAGGAACTTGGCGAAGGCCTGCGCGTCCTTGGCGGCAAACTCCAGTTGCTGATCCGCGGGAAGGTGCCGAAACTGCGAAACACCAATGATCAAGGCCCACACACTCGATTGCTGGCCTGAAACGTAAGGAGCCAGAGCCGCCGCCAGTAACCCGATCCACAACGTCGTTCTTGCATTGACCATGCGAGTCCCCTCTTTGCAGTTGAGTCAGGCGATTATAGACCACCCACCGCACGCGCGATGGGTGAGTTGCCGATTGTGGGCTGCTGTGTTACGTTTGCTGTTTGAATCCTCTGCGACGCACTGCACTGAATCCCGTCCACCGCGCGCTGAAAGCCAAGATGGTGGATTTCGGCGGGTGGGATATGCCTGTGGAGTACAGCGGCATTACCGCCGAGCACATGGCCGTGCGTACTGCCGCCGGCTTGTTCGACGTCAGCCACATGGGAGAGATCGAGTTGAAGGGTCCGCATGCCCTCGCTCTCCTGCAAAAAGTCACCTGCAATGACGCGTCCCGACTTGCCATCGGGCAGGCCCACTACAACTGCCTGATGTATCCGCAGGGAACGCTGGCCGACGATCTGTTGGTTTATCGCGTGGCCGAAGATCACTTCTTCCTGGTGGTCAATGCCTCGAACCAGGACAAGGACTACGAGTGGATCGTCGAGAACAACACGGCAGCAGCCACGGTGGAGAACAATGGAGACCGGTACAGTCTGCTGGCGGTGCAGGGACCGAAGGCCGTCGGGATTCTTCAGCCGCTCACCGACGCACAACTCGGCCCGCTGAAGTACTACTGGTTCACCCACGGCAAGGTCTGCGGCATCGACTGCCGGATCGCCCGCACCGGCTACACCGGGGAAGATTGCTTCGAGTTGTTCTTCTCGCCCGAGCATTC
>CAYPHP010000133.1:4387-8413 GCA_964410045.1 uncultured Acidobacteriota bacterium
ATGGTGGAGCGCGGCATCGCCCGCGACGGCTATCCCGTGTATCTCGACCGCGACGGCGACGCCGCGGGCATCGTGACCAGCGGCTCGCCGGCGCCTTTCCTTAAGAAGAACATTGCTTTTGCTTACGTGCCGGCCGCAGCAGCAGAGATTGGCCGCCAGGTCTGGGTCGGCGTGCGCAACCAACGCGTCGCCGCTGTACAAGTACCAACGCCCTTCTACAAAAGGAAGAAATAGATCATGTCCTATCCCCCTAGCTACCGTTACACCAAAGAGCACGAGTGGATCTCAGTCGATGGAAACACGGGCACAGTGGGCATTACCGATCACGCCCAAAGCTCTCTGGGCGATATCGTCTATGTGGATCTCCCCCAGGCCGGCGCTGCCTGTCAGGCGATGAAGTCGTTTGGCACGGTGGAGTCGGTGAAAGCGGTCTCGGAGCTGTATTCGCCCGCGAGCGGAGAAGTGGTGGAAACGAACGACGCCTTGAAAGACAGCCCTGAACTGCTCAACCAGGACCCTCACGGCAAAGCCTGGCTCATCAAGCTCCGGCTGACCAACGCCGCCGAAGTGGGCGCGCTGATGTCGGCCGATGAGTATGCCGCCTACGTGGCGGCGGAGAAAGAAAAGCAATAATGCGCTACCTTCCGAAGTCTGACAGCGAGCGGCGCGAGATGCTCGATGCTATCGGCGCGCGCACGGTCGATGATCTTTTCACGCAGATTCCCAGCGCCATCCGCCTGCACAAGGGGCTGGACCTCCCGACAGGGCGCTCGGAGTTCGAGATCCTGCGCTATTTCAAGGACCGGGCCGCTGAGAACGCCCCCGGCTACACCAGTTTCCTGGGCGCGGGCGTCTACCATCATTTCCGCCCCGTGGTGGTGGACCACATGATCTCGCGCAGCGAGTTCTACTCCAGCTACACGCCCTACCAGCCGGAGATGGCTCAAGGCACGCTACAAGCGATCTTTGAGTTCCAGACCATGATCTGCCAGCTCACCGGCATGGACGTGGCCAACGCCTCCATGTACGACGGCTCTTCGGCGGTACCCGAGGCGGTCATGATGGCCATGCGCATCACCGGACGCCGCCGCGTGCAGGTGGCGCGGTCCGTGCATCCCGAGTACCGCCAGGTGCTTTCCACGTACGCCCGATTCCAGGGCGTGACGGTGGAAGAGTTCAGCTACCAGGCCGAAACCGGGCACGCCGATCTGCCGCAAGGCGGCAGCGACGTGGCCGCAGTGGTGGTGCAAACGCCCAACTTCTTCGGCGTAATCGAAGACATCGCCGCTGCCGCCGAGCACGCCCACGCGTCCGGCGCGTTGCTGATCGTGGTGATCGCCGAAGCCGTATCGTTGGGCTTGCTGAAGCCGCCGGCCGAAGCCGACATCGTGGCCATGGAATCCCAAGCCTTCGGGATCGCGCCCAGCTACGGCGGTCCGTTCGCCGGAGTGATCGGCACCAAGGAAAAATACGTGCGCAGCATGCCAGGCCGCCTCGCAGGACAGACCACCGACAGCGAGGGCCGTCGCGGATTCTGTCTGACCCTGGCCACGCGTGAGCAACATATCCGCCGGGAAAAAGCGACATCGAACATCTGCACGAACCAGGCGTTGTGCATGCTCATGGCCACCATCTTCATGACCCTTTACGGCCGCCGCGGGCTGCGCGATCTAGCCGTCCGCAATCTTTCCCAGACCCACTACGTTTCTGGCAAGCTGCCTCTGGTCTTCTCCGGGGCCCACTTCAACGAGTTCGTGGTCCGCGCCGACGCCTCGCGCAATCAAGGCCTGCTCAAGAAGAAGATCATCGGCGGCCTGGACTTGAAACGCTCTTATCCGGAACTCGGCGACGCGGTGCTGGTCGCGGTGACCGAAGTACACACCAAGAAGGCGATGGACACTCTGGTCCGCGCGTACAAAGCCAAGGCCAAGGCCCAGCCTGAGCCGGCGACGGTGGCATAGACATGATCCGCAAAGTCAGAAATCATATTTCGCAGAACGAAGGCTTGATCTTCGAGAAGAGCTCACCGGGCAAACGCGGTTACCAACTGCCGCCGGCGGAAGTCAAAGAAATGAACCCCGCCAAGGTGCTCGGCAAGGGCGCCATCCGTGACGACATTCCGGGCATGCCGGAGGTCAGCGAAGTGGAAGTGGTCCGCCACTTCACCCGGCTCTCGACGTGGAACCACGCCATTGACCTGGGAATGTATCCTCTCGGGTCGTGCACCATGAAGTACAACCCCAAGGTGAACGAGTATGCCGCGCGCCTCGAAGGAATCGCCGGCGAACATCCCTATCAGCCCGAGGAATTGTCACAAGGCAACCTGCGGATCATGCAGTTGTTGCAGCAATACCTGCTGGAGATCACGGGGATGGACGCGATTACGCTGCAGCCCGCGGCGGGTGCGCACGGCGAGCTGACCGGAATTCTGCTGGTGCGCGCTTACCTCGAAGCGCAAGGGAATCCGCGCAAGAAGATCCTGATTCCCGACTCCGCGCACGGTACGAATCCAGCTACGGCGGCGATCGCCGGCTACGATGTCGAGCCCATCCGCTCTCAGCCCGACGGCTGTCTGGACCTGGACGCGCTCAAGGCAGCAGTGAGCGCTGACGTCGCCGCGCTGATGGTGACCAATCCGAACACGCTCGGGATTTTCGAGCAGCAGATCGCGGAGGCCGCCGAAATCCTGCACGCGCACGGCGCTCAACTCTACATGGACGGCGCCAACATGAACGCCCTGGTGGGCATCGCCCGCCCCGGTGATTTCGGCGTCGACGTGATGCACTTGAATCTGCACAAGACGTTCTCCACGCCGCACGGCGGCGGCGGACCGGGCGCAGGTCCGGTGGCGGTGAAGAAACATCTGGAGCCGTTCCTGCCGGTGCCGGTGATCGCGGAGAAGGACGGAGCGCTCCATCTCAATTTCGACCGGCCCAATTCCATCGGCCGCGTCCGCGCCTACTGTGGAAACTTCGGCGTGCTGGTACGAGCGCTGGCGTACACCATGGCCAACGGCTGCGATGGTCTGTTGCAGACCACGCTCGACGCGGTGCTCAATTCCAACTACATCCGCAAGCGCCTGGAGGATCTCTATCACCTGCCTTACTCCGGACCCACGCTTCACGAATGCGTTTTCAACGACAGTCGACAGGCCAAGACCGGGGTGCATACCGGCGACATCGCCAAGCGCTTGATCGATTACGGATTCCATCCTTATACGGTGAGCTTCCCGCTGATCGCGCCGGGCGCGCTGATGATCGAGCCCACTGAGTCGGAGAGCAAGGAAGAGCTCGACCAGTTCATCGAGGCCATGCGCGAGATCGCCCGCGAATCCGCCGAGGAACCGGCCACGGTGCAGAAGGCTCCCCATAACACTCGCGTCTCGCGAATGGATGAAGTCGCAGCGGCGCGCAAACCGGTTTTGAGGTGGAAGGAATGAAGGTCCTGAGAGAAGGTGAAGGCACGCGGTTGAACATCTTCGGGGATGTCGCCGTCATCAAGGTGAGCGGCGACGAGACCGGTGGGGTTTACGCTGCATGGGAGGCCATCACCGATCCCGGCATGGGACCACCGATGCACCGACACACTCGCGAGGACGAATCGTTCTTCATTCTGGAAGGCGAGCACGAGTTCTCCGTGGACGGACAAAGGATCACGGCCGGGCCGGGCACGTTCGTGTACGCTCCCCGCGGCACGAAGCACACGTTTCGCAATCTGAGCAGTAAAACGGGACGGATGCTGGTGTCGGTGCAGCCGGCAGGTCTGGAGAAGTTTTTCGCTGAGGTCAACGCCCTGCCGCCCGGCCCGCCGGACATGAGCAAGGTTCTGCCGCTCTTCGAGAAGTACGGTCTGGAATTTCACGGCCCGCCGCTCAGCGCAGGTTAGCGCTACGGGAGAACGGTAAAACCTTCGGCCTCCGTAGCGGCGCGAAGGCGGTCATCCAGGCATACGAAGATTCGTCCAGCGACCATTCCCTTGCACCAAGCCAGCGCCGCCGCCAGTTGGAAGGCTTCGGCGGCACGAAGG
>CAYPHP010000134.1:0-8411 GCA_964410045.1 uncultured Acidobacteriota bacterium
TCCCTGCACGGAGCTGCGGCGGACCTTGCTCAGGGTGGCTTCGTTGGTCAGGCAGGGCACCGCGTATTGGTTGCTGCCGTCGGGTTCTGACGTGATCACCCAAGTGGCAAACCCTGTCCGTCTTACGGCCAGGCAACTGTAGCTGAGTTCGTAGGTGGTTGTGCCGCCGCCATAGTGAAACTGCACATCCATCTGGACCTGCGCTGTGGTGCCGATGCCCATGTTCAGGTACTGGCTGTAGTAGTTGATGCCGTAGGCATCCACTTCGGCTTTGAAGCTTGATGGCAGGCCAGCCAGCGATGCCAGGGATTGGTCGGCTCCCGCCGCAAAACTGAACGTGAAGGTGCGTCCTGTGCTGTAGGTGATCAGATCGAAGTTCTTGCCGCCCGCACCTAGGAAGCACTTGACCGAGCCCTTTGTCGTGCCGTTGGAGTAGTCCGGGTTCCCGTCGGACCCGACGCCGGAGGCTCCCGACTGCAGTGTCGGAACCGTGCAGGTCAAACCACTGGTCTTGCCGGCGGCGAACGCCGGGATCGCCGCAACCGAAAGAACGACCAGTACCGCCAGACTCCAACGCCAACTGCCTTTCATAAGGGCCTCCATGTGTGCGTCAGCATTGTATCCGCAGGTGGAGTCGAGGACAATAGCTATGAGGTCACCACCGCGCTGGCTCTGCGGTAGGGTGGCACTCCTAGCACCGCAGTACTATTACGACCTTGCCTACAAACAGCTTCCTGATCTGGCTCCTTCTGACGTGTCTGATCCCCCCGGCCGCGGCGCAAGGCGTGCTCCGTGGGGATACCCGGACCGTCTTCTACTACACCGGGAGTGATGATTCCTGGGCGTCGCTGCAGGCCAACGCCGCCAAAATCTCGGTGGTTGCTCCGCATGTCCTTATCGTGGACCGCGAGGGTTCCGTGAGCGGCGGCGTCGAGGACCGGGTCCGCACCCTGGCCCGGCAGAACTGGATGGAGGTGATGCCTACCTTGCGGAACGAGGACTTCAACACCGAAGTTGCGCACGCCGTCCTCTCAGACGAGGCCAAGCGGGGCCGCGTGGTCGCGGAGGGCGTGAGGCTCTGCGAGGCCAGTCAGTGCGCGGGACTGCAGATCGACTTCGAGGGCGTGGCCCCGGAAGACTTCGCCGGCTACCTGGCGCTGGTTCGCGAGATGTCCGCCGCGCTTCGCCAGCGCAAGCTCTATCTGAGCGTGGCCGTGGCTTCCGCGCTCTTTACCGGCAGCCATCCTCTCGACTACTACAAGTCCACCTTCGGCGGCTTTGTGGTTTTCCCTCACCTGCCGGACCTGAAGGAAATCGGGAAGCACGCGGACTTCCTGACGTTGATGGCCTACGACCATTACGGTCGCGGCGCGGCGCCGGGTCCCGTCGCCGGCTACCCGTGGGTCGAGCAGAGCATCCGCTATCTGCTTCAGCACGTGCCGGCAAAAAAGATCTCCCTGGGAATCCCGTTCTACGGACGCCGTTGGTGCTGGCAGGACGTGACGGAGTTGGGTTTCAACGCGGTCCAAACGCTGCTGCGATCCACCCAGGCCACTCTGAAGCGTCATCCCTGGCAACGCGCTCCCACTTTTGAGTTCGAGCAGGACGGCTGCCGCAACATCGTCTACTTTGAAGATCGGGAAAGCCTTCAGGAGAAGCTCCGGCTGGTGCGGAAGTATCGGTTGCCGGGAATCTCCGCCTGGAGGCTCGGGCAGGAGGATCCACGCTTCTGGACCGACATTCCGCAGGTCCGCCGTGCGATGACCGCGCAAAGGTATTAAGATGTGCACTGGGTGCCATCCGGCTAAGTCCTTGATTTTGAATGCGTCATTGCTCATGGTTGGTATTACTAGTACTATTGGCATCTTGTTTTTCGGGACTGGTAGGGGTAGATCTTGATAGGCGCTCGCTCGGTTTTGGAGCGGGAGCGGCGGAGGCATGCTGCCTTCGTTAGACCTAGTAGGTAGGCCAAAGTCGCAACGGCCGCGACAGCAGCAAAGGGCCGCCAGGGAGAGGGCAAGGTGCTGCTTCGTTTCTGGGGTGTGCGCGGTTCAATTCCGACGCCCAGCCCAGCCAACCTGAAGTACGGCGGCAATACTTCCTGCGTGGAGGTTCGCACCTCCACGGGTCAACTGATCATTCTCGATGCGGGGAGCGGGATCCGGCCCTTGGGCTCGAGTTTGTCCGGAGACGATGGCTCGCCGGAACACCCGATCCTGATCTTCATGAGCCATTACCATTGGGATCATATTCAGGGCTTCCCTTTCTTCGAACCGCTCTACTCCAAGGAAAAGTCTGTAGTGGTGCATGGCTTCTCTTCGGATCGGACCTCAGTGGGCCAGACGTTCGGCGATCAGTTTGCCAACCCCTATTTCCCCGTAGACATGAGCGTGCTGCGCGCCAAGATCCGCTTCGATACCGTGGGGGTCGAGACGCGTGAGGTGGGCGGCGTGCGCATCACCACGTCGTACTTGAACCATCCCCAGGGCTCGTTGGCCTACCGGATCGAGGACGGCGATCGCGTGGTGGTTTACGCCAGCGATCACGAGCACGGCAAGGAACCGTTTGACCGCAACCTGCGCGACCTGGCCAAGAACGCAGACGTGCTGATCTACGACTGCCAGTACACGCCGGAAGAGTACCCCAACAAGGTCGGCTGGGGACACAGCACATGGCAAGAGGGCGTTCGCGTCGCCACCGACGCGCAGGTGAAGGAACTGGTGATGTTCCACCACGATCCGGCGCACTCCGACTTCTTCGTCGACTCCATGGTCCAGGCCGCCCGCGAACAGTTTCCCAACATCCATGGCGCGATGGAAGGCATGGAAGTGAACCTGAAGGAGTACTCGCCGGAAGTCGCCTACAAATTCGGGCTGGACAAGCGCTACAACCTCCGCCACCACGTGCCCCTCCCTCTATCGGTGCGGCTACGCGATACCGTCAGCAAGCAGGAGAGGACCATCGTGGAGAACCTCTCGCTGGACGGTGCCTTCTTCCTTACCGAAGATCCGCTGCCGACCGGGACGCACGTGGAAGTGGAAATCGAACTGGCCCCGGCGGACAACCAGAGCCCATCCTCCTCCCGGATCAAAGCAACGGCCAAAGTGGTGCGCTGCGAAAAGATCGGCGGGAAGGCCGGTATCGGGATCACCTTCCGCTAGAGACTAAGCCCTTCGGCCTAAGCGAGGATGTCGTGGATCACCTTGCCGGCCACGTCGGTCAGCCGGAAGTCGCGACCGCTGTAGCGATACGTCAGCTTGGTGTGGTCGATGCCCATCAGGTGCAGGATGGTCGCATGCAGGTCGTGCACGTGGACCGGCTTCTCGACGGCCTTGAAGCCGAAGTCGTCCGTGGCGCCGTAGGTCATGCCGCCCTTCACTCCTCCGCCGGCCAGCCACACGGTAAAGCCGAAAGGATTATGATCGCGGCCATATCCGCCGCCTCCGCCTCCGATCTCTGCCACTGGCGTACGGCCGAACTCTGATCCGCACACCACGAGAGTGTCTTTGAATAGCCCGCGTAACTTCAGGTCCTTGATCACTGCGGCGAACGGTTGATCGGAATCCTTGGCGTTTTTGCGGTGCGCGTTGATGTCGTAGTGGGCGTCCCAAGGGTCGCCCTTGGCGTAGTAGACCTGCACCATGCGCACGCCTTTCTCCACTAGTCGCACCGCCGTCAAGCATCCGCGCGCCGTGCTGCCGGTACCGTAGAGCTTGAGTGTTGCCTCCGTCTCCTTGCGAACGTCGAAGACTTCCGGAGCCTCCGTCTGCATCCGGTAGGCCACTTCCATCGACTGGATCGCGGCTTCCATTTGCGGATCTCGCGTCCCTCCGCCTTGTAGGCCTTCCAGTTTCGCCAGAAGGTCCATCTCGCGGCGCTGCTCTGAGAGCGTCAACTTCTCGTTGTGGATGAAGGAGATCAGTTTCTTCGGATCGAACTCCTTGCCGATGAGCTTGCCCTCCGCCTGTTTTTCGGCCTTGTCCGAAATAAAAGTGCCTTGATGGATCGCGGGAAGGAAGGCGCTGTTCCATAGCGGCGGTCCCACAGTGGTCGGAAGGTCGGGACACAACACCACAAAGCCCGGCAGATTCTGATTCTCCGTGCCCAACCCGTAGGTCAGCCAGGATCCCAGCGACGGCCGGCCGACCTGGCTGTGTCCGGTATTCATCATCAGCATGGCCGGTTCGTGGTTGGGAATGTCGGTGTACACCGAACGGACGAAACAGATGTCGTCCGCACATTCGCCAACGTGCGGGAACAACTCGCTGACCTCCATGCCGCACTGGCCGTATTTTTTGAATTGGTAAGGAGAGCGCATCAGCGCACCGGTCTTGCGCTCGGTGGCGATTGGTCCTCCCGGCAGCGGCTGGCCGTGATACTTCTCCAGCGCTGGCTTGGGATCGAAGCTGTCCACCTGCGACAATCCGCCGTTCATGAACAGGAAGATCACTCGCTTGGCGCGCGCCGGGTGATCGAGTGCCATGCCGGCGACGCTGTTGGCACGGGCCACCGATCCGGCGACCAGCGAGGCGAACGCCATCATCCCGAATCCGCCGCCCATGCGGCACAGCGCGTCGCGGCGGGTGATCGGCGTTCGGGCTTTGTGCGGAGCTTGCATATTAGTAGAGAGAGAGAAATTCCACGGAGCTTAGCAGGATCTTGGCGTAGCGGCCCCAGTGTGTCACCGCCACCGGCTTCTCGCCGGTTACTCGTGGAGCGCCGGGAGACACACCCGCCATCATGGCGTCCGCAATGGGCGGAGCGTCACCCGGTGCCGGTTCCGCCGCTTCCTTGTCGCCGTCCGTCCCGCCTTCCGATTCCTTGGGACCGGCCTTGTCCGGTTCCTTCTCTTTGGCCGCCCGGCGTTCCTCGTAAGCGCGCATCGGCTCGCTGGTCAGAAAGTCCAAGCCGGCGCGCAACTCGGCTTCGCTGGGGGCGCGTCCAAACAACAGCCGATAGGCCTTGCCGATGCGCTCGGCATGATCGCCGGCGTCGGCTACTCGTAGCGCCAGCGCTTCCGCCTGGCGCTGCACGAAATCGCTGTTCATGAAGAACAGGCGTTGCAGCGGCACCGTGGTGGTGTGCCGTTTCTCACTGCTGAAGTTGGGGGAAGGGAAGTCGAACAGCTGCAGGTACTCATCCAACCGGTAGCGGCTGACACGAGCGTAAACAGTGCGCCGCTTGTACGACGGCGTCAGATCGCCGGAGGGCCCGCCCATGCGACGATCCAGCGCGCCGGCAACAAACAGCATCGAATCGCGGATCTGCTCGGCCTCGAGACGGCGGCGCGAGGCCTGCCAGTAGAGGCGGTTGCCGGAATCCTTCTCGAAGTTCACTGGGGAATTGTCGTGACCCAGTTGGTAGACCGCGCTCAGCAGAATCTCGCGATGCAGCTTCTTGATCGACATGCCGTTGGCAGCGAAGAATCCCGCCAGGTATTCGAGCAGTTCCGGATGCGACGGACGCTCGCCGGTCACGCCGAAGTTGCTGGGTGTATCCACCAATCCCGTGCCGAAGTGACCTTTCCATACGCGGTTGACGATCACCCTCAGGGCTAGGGGCTGCGCCATGATCCGTTCGGCGAGCTCCAGCCGTCCGCTACCTTTGCTGAACGGTTCGGGCTTGGTGCTCAGGACAGAGAGGAATCCGCGAGGAACTTCCGGACCTGCATTGAAGGGATTGCCGCGCAACGCCAGCTTCAGATTCCCAGGCTGCTCTGCTTCCGCCACGCCGTGCAGGTATGGAAACCTGGGCGAGGCAGTCTTGCGCATGGCTTCGAGATCCGTACGAAACGCGCGGATGTATTCCAGGCGCTCAGCGCTCAGCCGCTTCTCCAGGCTCCATCCGTTGAACACCAGCAGGCCCGGCCGGAACCGCTCGGTAACTTGCGAGGGATCGAAGCCGTCCGCCAAGTCGCGCTGGAAGACGTCGGTCCACAAGTTGTTCTGCTCGATGGGCAGCGATTTCAGCTCCAGCCCGCAACCCGGACAGAAGTCGTCGTTAGTGATGAACTCGTTCGGCAGATTCGCTTTCTTCTTCTTCTTGGTTCCCGGCAGGGCCTTGGCTTCGATGATGTCGTTCTCTTCCTTGATCTCCTTGCGGGCGAACATCACGTCCAGCAGCAGCGACTGGAACTGTTCGGCCAGCTTCTTGGCTTCGGCCGCCGATCCGCCCTTAGCGATCATCTTCTGCCAGTCGGTCAGGTACGGATAGAACTTGGGCGGCTTGGCCAGGAACTTCACCCAGCGGTCCAGCAGCTCATAGTCGAGCTTTTCGTCATCCGCGACCCGGGCCAGATCCTCTTTGGGCTCTCCGGCCACCTTCCACGCCGCGCGCATGTACTTCGATGCCTGCAAAGCCAAGCTCTCGGCGAGTTGATTCCGCTCGGTGTTCATGAACTCGCCCAGCAGCTTTTCCTTGTTTTCAATGAGCTTGTCGAGCTTCTTCTGCTCTTCGACCAGATTCTTAGGCACCAGAGGATACTCGCGGTAAACGGTGTTGGCGAAGACTCCGGCCAGGGCGTAGTAGTCGCGAGTGGGCACGGGATCGTACTTGTGATCGTGGCAGCGAGCGCAGGCCACCGTCACGCCGAGGAAACCGCGTGAAACCGCGTCCACGCGGTCATGGCGCTCGTCGGCACGTGTGATCTCCACAGCGCCGTTGTCGTAATACCACGGACCCAGGCCCAGGAATCCCAGGGCCGGCAGCATCCGCGGCTTCACTTTCTCGTCAAGAAGATCGGCTGCCAACTGGGCCTTAACGAACTGATCGTAAGGCAGGTCGTCGTTAAACGCCTTGATCACCCAATCGCGGTAGTGGAAGGCGTTGGGGTAAGGGTTCATGCCGCGACGCTTGGGGTCGAGGCTGCGGTAGTCGTCTTCGCCGTAGCGGGCGACGTCGAGCCACCAACGCCCCCAGCGCTCGCCGTATTGCGGCGAGGCCAGCAGCCGGTCGACTACTTTGGCGAAGGCGTCCGCAGCCGTGTCCTTCTCAAATGCATCGACTTCTTCCGGAGTCGGGGGAAGTCCGGTCAAGTCGAGCGTGACCCGGCGCAGCAACGTTCTGCGGTCGGCGGCCGCCACGGGCTTGAGATTCTCAGACTCCAAGCGAGCCAGGATGAAGCGATCGATATCCGTCTTAGGCCACGCAGAATCTTTCACTGCCGGCGCCGTCGGCTTGGCCAGCGGACGGAACGACCAGAAGTTGCGTTGCTCGGGCAGAATCACATACTCGCCCGCCCGGCCGCTGCTCTTGGCCTTCATCGCGGACGTCTTGAGAGCTTCCGGCCACGGGGCGCCTGCGGCGATCCAGGCGGCCAGCGCGTCGATCTCCTCTTTCTTCAGCTTGCCCCCCATGGGCATGCGGATCTTTTCATCGGCGTGGCGGACACGCTCCATGACCCGGCTCTTGTCGGCATCACCAGGAACCATCGCGGGTCCCGACGCGCCCCCTTTCAGCATCGCTTCGCGCGAGTCGAGGCGCAGTCCACCCATCTTTGTATTGGTATGGCAGGTGTAGCAGTTGGAGGCCAGAACCGGCCGAATCTTGGTCTCGAAATACTCCGGGGTCTTGGCCCGCTCGTCCGCGGCCGCTAGAGGCAAGGAGATCAACAACACCAGCCAGATTCTCATCGCAAGAACGCCCTTCCACCCTTTCCCAACGAGTTTACACCATCGTACGCGGTATGATGTCACGCTGACACTCCGATGCCAATAATCGTTCGCGGTCTCCTCATCCTGACGTGCGCGGCCTTTCTGTGGGGCCAGAATCCGCCCCCGCCCAAAAAGCCCGGTGTGAAAACTCCGGGCGTGCAAGTGGACTTCACCAAGCTGAAGCCCGACGCGGTCTTCGAGATCCCTGGAGCGCCAGACTGGATCGCCATCGAGGATTCGGTCTGGGTGTCGAACTTCCCGAAGCACACGGTCACGCGTATCGACACCAAGACCAACAAGATCGTGGACACCATCGCCCTGGGAGAAGGCAAGAAGCCCTGTTCCGGGCTGGCCGTGGGATTCGGCAGTCTCTGGGTGCCAAGTTGCGGCGACCAGACTCTGGCGCGCATCGACCTGAAGACCGGCAAGGTCACGGCCACGCTGGCGACAGGCGTGGCGAGCTCCGAGGGCGGCATCGCTACTGGGGCGTCCAGCGTCTGGCTGATGACCGACGCCAAGGGCACGTTGGCCCGGATTGATCCTGAGACCAACAAGGTGGTTGCCGAGATCTACGTGGCCGCCGGTTCGTACGTATTGACCTTCGGCGAAGGCTCGCTGTGGGTCACCAGTACGCTGAACAACGTGGTGACGCGCATCGACCCCAAAACCAACCTGGTCGTCGAGACCATCTCCACGGGGAAGTCTCCACGCTTCCTCGCGGTTGGCGATGGGTCGGTCTGGGTACTGAATCAGGGAGAC
>CAYPHP010000135.1:0-8389 GCA_964410045.1 uncultured Acidobacteriota bacterium
GCTCACCGCGCTGATCCCGGAACTTGCGTCGATCGATTGCCTGGTGGTTCGCGACTTCTACCATCGCTACACCGTCGACGAACACACTTTCCAAGCCATCGAGGCGCTGCACCGGCTGGCCGGTGCGCCGGGCGATTGGGAGCGTCTCTTCGGCGACATCCTCGATGAACTGGAGCAGCCCGACCTGCTCTATCTTTCGCTGCTGTTGCACGACCTTGGAAAAGGCATGCCCGGCGACAACCACATCCAGGGCAGCCTGCAGGCGGCCACCGAGGTCCTGTCGCGGCTCGGGCTGGAGCGCAACGATCAAGAGACGGTGCTCTTCCTTGTGGGCCGGCACCTGGAAATGTCCGCGACCCTGCAGCGCCGCGACATCTTCGATCCGGAAACCATCCGCATGCTGGCGACCGCGGTCGGCTCGCCGGAGCGATTGAAGATGCTTTGCCTGATGACCTACGCGGACATCAAGGCGGTAAACCCCGAAGCCTTGACGCCGTGGAAAGCGGAGATGCTCTGGCGCTTGTACGTTGGCGCGTACAGCTATCTCTCGCGGAGCGTCGATGAGGAGCGCATCCACGCCGAGGGCGCGCCCGATCCGTTCCTGGACGGCTTCCCGCGCCGCTATCTGCTGCTGCATTCCAAGGAGGAGGTCGCGGCGCATCGCGAGATCGCCGGGCAATTGGCAGTCCAGCCGGTGCAAGTGCAGATGGAGAAGCGCGGCGGATGCTATGAGCTGACCGTGATGACCGCCGACCGTCCGCGCCTGTTCGCGTCCATCACTGGAACGCTGGCCGCCTGGGGCATGAGCATCGTGAAGGCCGACGCCTTCGCCAACTCCGCCGGAATCATTCTGGACACGCTACGTTTCACCGATCTCTACCGCACATTGGAGCAGAATCCGGGAGAACTCGAGCGCTTGCGGAAGGACATCGTGAAGGTGCTCGACGGCCGCACTCCCCTCGATTCCCTGCTCGCCGGCCGGGCGCGACCCAAGAGCGCGCCGAAGGTCCGCATCGCGACGCAAATCCGCTTTGACGACGAAAGCTCGTCGCACAGCACACTGCTGGAGATCGTCACCGCCGACCGTCCTGGCCTGCTCTACGAGATCGCCCGGCGCCTGGCCGACCTAGCGTGCAACATTGAAATTGCGCTGATCGACACGGAAGGTCAGAAGGCGATTGACGTTTTCTACTTGACGCATCAGGGCACGAAGCTCAGCAGAGCCTTGCAGGAAAAGTTGCGCGCCGGCTTGGATGCGCTGCCGTAAAGGATGTCGTCAGGCGACATCGGGAATCCGAATCTCCTGTTGGTGTCGCTCCATGTAATCGAAGAGCCGCTGGGCGATGTCCTCGTCGTTGTCGTAGTAGCGGGAGTCACACGCGCCAAGCTTGGCCCTGTCCTCGTCCGGCAGCGCGGAAGCCACCCGCTCCACCGTGGCCGCGTCGAACGGTTGCGGCAGAGCCAACGCGGCGATGGCGTCGGCAGTGATCGCCGCGACCTTCGGACAGCCAATCAGCCCCAGGGCGCGGACGATGAAAGACGTGAACTCGTGCGAGGAATTCGTGAAGAACTGCTCATAGCCCCCGTTGTTCACCTCCCGCTCCAAGGCTTCGACCGCGAGCACCACCCGCTCGGTTTCCGACAACTTAGCCTGGGGTTTGCTTCCCAGCGCCTGCTCCACGGCGAGAACCAAGGAATCGATGCGATAGGTGTCTTTCATGGCGAGCAACTGCTGGATGCTCTGTCCGCCGTAACTTTCCAGGAATGGTTGGTTCATGCGTCCTGCGCCTCCTTTGGATGTCTAGCGCATCTCCCGATAAAACTTGGCGTGCCCTGCCACGATGCGCGCCTCTGCGGCCTCGTTGAGTGCCAAGTCCCAATTCCCTTCCTCGTGCGTTCCACCGAGCAGGATGCCGTCGCGACGCGGGAACATATACAGATCCGGCGGCAGGGTGGCGTAATCAATCTCCGGTTGCGGCAGGAGGACGGTTAGCTGGCCCTTCACGGGAGTGAGTTCCTCGTCGCCGAAGAGCGCCTTGGCGCCCAGCCCGGTGCAGTTGACGATCACCGGCTCGGGTAGCGTGACGATCTCCTGCCGGTCGCGGAGTTCCCGGACCACGATCGAGACGCCCGCCAGGCGCACGTCGCGGACCAGCGCCTCCATGTAAACAGGTGTCTCCATAAACATGGTGTAAATGCGCCGGACGTAGCGATACGGAAACGGGTGACTGCCCTCCGCCAGATCCTGGAAACCAGGCAGCAGGTGCTTCAGTGCCCCCACCAGCCCGCCTTCGGTGAACGGCTGATCCTGCACGAAGTAATTGGGAATCCAACGCACGCCCCACGAGGTCCCGACCAGCAATTGGAAGCGGCGGTAGGAGAGTTCCGCCGCCTTCACCAACTGAGCCATGAACTCCGGCGAGCGGCCACGACCAAAGACGGTCGCGGGAAACCACTGCGCGGCGGCGATGTTCGACGTGGTATTGGGCGGCAGGTCCTTGGCGTAGACCGTCACGGCGACGCCGCGGTCGGACAGCAGACGCGCCGTAGCCAGACCCACCGCTCCGGCGCCGAGCACGGCCATGCGGCGAGCGCCCGTGGCCATCGCCAGATCGGCGGCCAGCGACGCGGTGCCCCACGACAGCGTGACGCCTCCACCGCCGTGACCGTAGTTGTGGACCACGGTCTTCTCTCCCATCTTTTCCGCGCGCACCACGAACCCCGACGGCCGGAAGGGACGCAGTCCGACGACCCGGCGGATGATGCGATCCGCGGCCACGTTGACTTTGGGAAGGGTAAACGCCGGCACCGGCGCGGTGATGCGCCGCGGTCCGCAGGCGACGCTGAGCGCGCCGCCGGCGGTCACTACGGCTCCACGGAGAAATCCGCGCCGATTCAACACTACTGAACCGTACTTGCTGCGCCCTCAGTCGAGCCGATTCCGGAGGGCTTGGCCAGCAATCCAAAGTGGCCCAGAAAGGTTGTGGTTCGCTTGGCGGAGTCGCGCAGGTGGATCTGGCAGTTCTCGAACCGGGTGTTCACCCAGTCGAAGTCGCCGCCCGAGTAGAAGAGCGAACAATCGCGCAACACGCAGTTGACGAAGAAGCTCTCTTCCATCACGAACGTCTTTCTGTGGAACGTCTCGCCTTCATACTTGATCATCTTGCTCCGCCTTTGGACCGTGGTCTCTCGGGTATAATACGCTCTCTTCCGAAGGAGTCATGGGAAACCGGTAGTTCGCCGAACGAATCTCGCGCAAAGGCGCGAAGACGCTCAGAAGCCCGGCCATCAGCTTTGCGACTTGGTATCGTGGCGCGAGACTTCCGTCAAGGCGCGGCCTTGCGCACGGAACTCACCTTCAGCAGATCGGTGGAGATCGTGCCTTCCACCTCGAAAATTTGCTCGGCGACGGGCTTCACCGACGCGGGCAACTCGGCAACGTACGCGCGGTTGACGCCTGACGGGCGGAAGCGCCACTTGCCTTCCTCCAGAACCATCACGCCGACCGCGCTGATCTTCGCGTCGCCGGGCGTATAGCCGGCCTGCTTCAGTCTGTCGCGCAGGTCTTCGAGCGCCAGCTTGTTTCCCGCTTTGAGTTTCACCAGGACGAGGCCGGCCTTGGCGTCCATCGACGCCGACTCGACGCCGCGCATCCGTTCCAGCGTCTTGGGAAGTGACTCGGCGCAGGAGGCGCATTCGAGTCCCGACACTTTGATCTCCACCTGGCGAAACTCGGCCACCAGAGGAAGAGCGAGAAACAGCATCCAGAGCTTGCCCATCGTCATATTCTACTCTGCACCGACCATGGCCCGGCTGCTGGAATTCGAAGGCAAGCGGTTGCTGGCGTCGCACGGGATCGCCGTGCCGCGCGGCGCCGTCTGCCGGACTGCGGACGAGTGCCGTGCGGAAGCCGAGCGGCTCGGCGGACCCGTGGTGTTGAAAGCACAAGTCCGGAGCACACAGCGGGCCGCCGCGGGTTTGATCCGGTTCGATGCTGCTGACGCCGCCGAGTTGCTGACCCAGGCCTCGGCGGTGCTGGTCGAGGAGCGCATGCCGATTGAACGTGAGTTCTACGCTGCCGTTGTCGTGGACGATGCCGCGCGACGGCTGATTTTGCTGTTCGGCGCGGCGGGCGGCACAGGCGTGGAGGAGCGGCCGGCAACGGTGTCGCGACTGCCGCTCAGCGTTACGCACGAGCCGGAGTTGCAGGAACTGGCCCGATTCGCCGGCGACTCGGCCGCCGAAGTCCTCCTGAGCCTGGTCCGCTGCGCGCTCGCCACGGAAGCGCGCAGCGTTGAGATCAACCCGCTGGCTTTGAGTTCCGGCCGATGGGTGGCGCTCGACTGCCGCGTATCCGTCGACGACTACGCCGTCTTCCGCCATCCCGAGTTGGGCATCACCGTGGCACGCGAGTTGGACCACGAGCCTACCGAACTGGAACGGATCGCCTGGGAAGTGGAGCGCGACGACTATCGCGGCACGTTCTACTTCATCGAACTGCCCAAAGCTGACGGCGTGCGGATTGGATTCCAAGGCGCGGGCGGCGGCGGATCGATGGCCAGCCTGGACGCGGCAGCCCGTCACGGTTTGGCGGCCGCCGACTACACTGACACCAGCGGCAATCCGCCGGCGTCGAAGGTGTATCGAGCCGCGCGCATTATTCTGGCGCAACGCGATCTGCGCGGGTACTTCCTCTGTGGTCCAGGCGTCGCCGCCCAGGAGCAATATCACTTCGCCCGCGCGCTGGTGAAAGCTTTCCGGGAAGAAGGGCTGGCAATTCCTGCTGTCCTGCACCTGGGGGGCAACGGCGAAGATCTGGCAGTGCGGATCATCGAGCGCTACGCCCGCGAATCAGGCGCGCGTGTGGAGGCGTACGGCAAGGATTACGGCGCGGACTTCTGCGCGCAACGCCTGCATGAGTTGATCGAGGCTGGATCACGGCCCCCATCCCCCGTCCCCCAGCTCCCTTCCCCGGCGACGCCCTACCGGTTCGCTACGCGAACCGGTACGATTACGTTCGATCACGCCCTCTGCAAGGACTGCGAGTCGAAAGCCTGCGTCGCCGAGTGTCCACCTCAGATCCTGAGCGCGCCGGACGGACTGCCGATTCTCAACATCACTCTGGAAGACGCACAACGCGGGAAATGCATCGAATGTCTGGCCTGTGAAGTGGAGTGCTGGTATCAAGGCAAAGGCGGCGCACACATCGACCTGCCGATTGCCAGTGTGTGAAAGGGCCTTGGAGTGCGGCGGCTTGCCGTCGCACTCCAAGGCGAATCGTCATGGGCATCCTGATTGATGAGTCGAAGAAGGTGCTGATCCAAGGAATCACCGGACGCGAAGCGCTGGCGCGTCTGCCGCTGATGCTGGAGTACGGCACACGCGTGGTCGGCGGATGTACGCCCGGACGCGGCGGCACGCAGGTCGCGGGCTTGCCAGTGTTCAACTCCGTCCGCGAGGCCGCGGCACAGGTCGGACCGCTGGACGCCAGTTGCCTGTTTGTTCCCGGCCCGCAGGTGAAAGCCGCGGCGATGGAGGCGATTGAGGCCGGTGTTCCGGTGCTGGCGCTGATCGCCGACCGCGTACCCCTATACGACGTGCTGGAGATCGTGGAAGCCGCCGAGCGCGCCGGTGCTTCCTTCATCGGCCCGAACACCATCGGTGTGATCAGTCCGGAGCGAGCCGTCCTGGGGATGATCGGCGGCTCGGCTCAGACGGTGCGGTTGCTGTTCCATCGTGGTCCAGTGGGCGTGGTCTCGCGCAGCGGCGGTCTGAGCGCTTCCGCGGGCTACTATCTTTGCCGGGCCGGACTCGGCGTGAGCACGATCGTCCACGTCGGCGGCGATTCCGTGGTTGGGCTGACGCTCCCCGACGTGGTTCGGCTCTTCCAGGCCGATCCGGAAACGCGCGCCGTCATCGTTATCGGTGAGATCGGCGGATCGCAGGAGGAGCGCGTCGCCGAAATGATCGCCAGCGGAGAAGTCACCAAACCGGTGGTCGCCTACGTCGGAGGACGGTCGGCGCGACTGGGCACGCGCTACTCTCACGCCGGAGCCATTGTGGAAGGCAACCGCGGGACCTGGCAGAACAAGGTGGACGCGCTGCGTGCCGCCGGCGCCCGCGTGGTGGAGTCCTTTGGCGATCTGGCTGCGGCGGCATCTGTTGTGTTATCTTGAATCAGATCGACCCATGACGTTTCTGCTCGCGCTCCTGATTGGCCTCTCGGCTTTGGGTGTCTCTGACTCCGGTTCATCCGGGATCACCGGACTGCGTGCGGTCACGGTGGCCGTGCGGAGCATGGAGAAGTCTCTGGACCTCTACGAGCGGCAACTGGGCATGAAACGCGCGGCGGAGGCGGGCGAGCCCGCCGGCGGTCCATCGCTGCTGATTCCGCCGGGCCGGAAGAACCGCGTGGTCACGCTGCGCCAGGAAGGCGCGGGACTGGCCGACTTGCGGCTGCTGGAGATCGGCGGCAAAGCCGAGCCGATTCGCGAAGGCGTCAGCCCCTGGGATTGGGCGATCTTCCACATGGGATTCCTGACCGCGAACGTGGACCGGATGCGCACCCAGCTTGAGGGCGCCGGATTCCTCTGCAAAGCGGTGGCCAAGTATCAGTCCCACAATCCGGGCGGCACGGTCCAGGAAACGATTTGCCGCGGACCGCAGGAAGAAGCGTTCCAGTTGACGCAGGGCGAGAATCCAGGAGACGGCTTACGCGGCATCTCGGACCTTGCCATCAGCACGAAAGACGCGACGCTGATGCTGCCGTTCTACGAGCAGGGTCTGGGCCTGAAGAAGGTCAGTGACGCTACTTACGCCAACGACGGCATCCGCGAAGTTGTCGGCCTGCCGACCGGCGGCAAGTTGCGCGTGGTTACGCTGGCGGCGCCCGCCGATCCGAACACTCGCGTCCGGCTGCTGGAGTTCTACGACGGCGGCGGCTGGCGGCTGCTGGGTAAGAGCCTGGGCGACCGCGCGCGTCCGCCGCGTCACGGCATTTACCTGCTGACGTTTGAAGTGAGCGGGCTGGACGCCACCCTGCAACGCTGCCAGCAAAACGGCGGCCGCCTGGTGGTGCCCCCGTCCGGCTCGCCGCGCGCCGCCACCGTCAGTTCGCCGGACGGCGTGCTGATCGAGTTGGTCGAGCGTAAGTAAGTTTGGAACTCCCTTCACCCAACGCCGCAGTCGCCATCCTCCACGCTCAAGCGCCCGAGGAGTCAGTGCTGCTGATCCGGCGGCAAGTGCATCCCGAAGATCCCTGGTCGGGGCACTGGTCGTTTCCCGGCGGGCGGTGCGACCCCGGCGATCGCGACGCGCTGGAAACCGCGCTACGAGAGTTGCAGGAAGAATGCGGGATTCGGCTGGATCGGACCCAGCTCCAGCAAAGCCTTGCGTATTGTCCCGCGCGAGGCGGAAGCTCGCCTTTTCTCGTGGCGCCGTTCGTGTTCACCGTGGCGGCGCCGTTGGCCACTGAACTCGACGCCCGCGAAGCCGTGGAGGCTCGCTGGGCGCCGATTCGAGTGCTGCGCGACACGTCGCAGCATCGCTGGCAGCCGGTCCCGGGCCGGCCGGCGTCGGAACATTGGCCAGGGATCTCCTTGGGCGCGGTCCCGCTTTGGGGATTTACTTACCGGCTGATTTGCCTTTGGCTGGAGATCGCCCCGCCGCCCCCGCCGCGCTGACCTTCTCCACCGCGCGCATCACCCGCAGCAGATTGCCGCCGTAGATCTTGCGGATGTCGGCGGCGGTGTAGCCGCGCTCGAGCAGAGCGCGCGTCAGGTTCGGCAGCTTCGAGACATCTTCCATACCATCCGGCACGGAGGCGACACCGTCAAAATCCGAGCCCAGCCCGACGTAATCGACGCCCACAAGCTTCACCACGTGGTCGATGTGAGCCACCAAATCACCCATGGTCGCCTTGGGCCGGTCGGCGCGTCCTTCGCCGAGCAGCTTGTTGCGCTCTTCACGCAACTTCTCGGGATCGTTGGGATAGAGGCGCTGCAATTCTTCCATCTTGGCGCGGAACGCCGGATTGCGCGTGACCGACGCGTCGGCCACTTTCTGGGAAAGGAATCCGGAGGAGAAATTCACCTGCATCACTCCACCGTTCTTGGCCAGGGCCTTGATCATGTCGTCGGTCATGTTGCGCGGGACGTTGCACAACGCCCGGGCCGACGAATGGCTGGCAAACACCGGCGCCTTGCTGACTTCCACGGCGTCGTAGAAGGTCTTGTCGGAGACGTGCGAAATGTCCACCATCATCCCCAAGCGGTTCATCTCCCGGACGACGTCCTTGCCGAAATCCGTGAGCCCGTTGTGATGCTTGACGTTGGCGTTGTTCACGTCACCGGAGGAGTCCGCCCAGTTGTTGGTGTTGCTGTGGGTCAAT
>CAYPHP010000136.1:0-8379 GCA_964410045.1 uncultured Acidobacteriota bacterium
GAAGGTGTAGAAGTATTCCATTCCGTTGTCGAAGGAAGCGGCGATCTCCGGCGTGGTGATCACCACGGCCAGCGGATGTCCGTTGCCAATGGGTTTGCCGACCGTAAGAATGTCGGGCACGACTCCTTGGGTCTCAAAGGCCCAGAAATGCGTGCCGACGCGGCCGAAACCAACCTGCACTTCATCGACGATGCACACGACCCCGGCTTCTCGCGCATGTCCATAGGCAGCGGCCAGGTAGCCTGGCGGCAAGACCACCTGTCCGGCGACGCTCAGCAGACTTTCGCACAGGAAAGCGGCCGGCTGGACCTTGCGCGCCTGCAGCTCGCGCATCGCTTCGTAGACCCGCCCGGCGTATTTCTCGCCGCGATTCGGATCGTCGCGCCGGTAGGACCCGCGATAATCGTCAGGAATCGGGACCTTGGCGACCAGCGGCGACCGGCCGTCGCCGCCGGGACCGTCGAACTTGTACGGACTCACGCCCACCAGAGCGGACGTGTTGCCGTGGTAGGCGCCCTCCAGCACAATCACGCCGCGGTTGCGGGTGTGATTGCGGGCCATCCGTAACGCTAGCTCATTGGCCTCGCTTCCCGAGTTGACGAAGTAGCAGACACGCAGCGGTTCCGGCAGCGTGGCGCAGAGCCGCTCGGCGTAGATGACGATTCCGTCGTGCAGATAGCGCGTGTTGGTGTTCAGCACGGCCATCTGGCGTGCGGCGGCGCGCACCACCCGCGGATGGCAATGCCCCACATGGGCGACGTTGTTTACCAGGTCCAGATACTGCCGGCCGGTGTGATCGTAAAGATGCTGGGCGTAGCCCCGAACGATCTTGAGCGGGGTCTCATAGGACAGGCTCAAGTTCGTGCCCAAACTGCGCCGCCGCGCCTGGAGCAGTGCGCCAGCCTCGCGGCCGCCCCCGGCGAGCAACTCCTCGGGAATGCCCAGAATCAGGTTCGGGTCGGGCGAGATGCTCAGCCAGACCTCGCGTTGGCTGGCTGCGGCGACGCCGGGAAAGTCTCCGCTCCAGTCGAACAGGTCGGCGATGATCTGAAAATGCAGGTGCGGCGGCCAATCGCCGTTCACCGGCGGCGCGCCCACCCGCGCGATCTCCTGGCCCCGCGCCACGGGCATCCCCGGATGCAGCTCGTCGAGCGAGTCTTCCGTCAGATGTCCATACAAGGTGTAGAACGGCGGACCGCCGGGCAGGTCGTGTTCCAGGATGATCGTGGGACCGTAGTCAAACCGCCCGGCATTGTTGCGGACGCTCCGGACCCGGCCGGCCAAAGGCGCGTACACGGCGGCGTCGGGCTCCAGAAACAGGTCCTGACCGATGTGCACGGTTCGCCATTCGGGATGCTCTCCTTCGATCGCGCGGTAGGCTTCGCTGCGATAGGCTAGGCGGGCTTCGTTGTAGCGGCCCAGGCCCACTTCGGTTCCCGCTTCCTTCATGCGGTTGAAGATCTTGGCTGTCAGCGCCGCCGTGTCGGTGACTTCTTCCGGCGACTCCATCTCCGGGCTCTCGACGCTCAGGTCGAAAGCAACGCCGGTGGCGAGGTCCGGAACCACGACGCGGGCGAACTGAGCGCGGTTCTCGCCGAGCCAGGTGGCCAGCCGCGCGGTCCGCGGGCAGGGCGCGAATCCGCAGACGCTGCGAAACGTGTAACAGGCGAAGCGGGGATGGACGGCGCGCAGCTTTTGCAGCGCGCCCCACGCGGGTACTTCGCTGATGGTCAGGTACTCGTTGTTCGGCTCGGTGGTCCGCCGATGGGCCGACAGGCAGACGCTCACGCACAAGCGCAGACAAGCCAGGGGAAAAAGCGCCTCCAACTCTTCTTCACACAGCGGCCGGGCCTGGTGATATCCGGCTACCACGTGGGCCGCTGCCGACAGCGGATCAGCCTTGCCCAGCATCGTGTAAGCCACCGCCACCGCCGCCTCGCACACCGTGTAGGTATGCAGGATGTCGCCGAAGTCGAGCAAGCCGGTCACGTAGCGGTCCCCACGGGCCGGATCGGAGACCAGCACGTTGTAATCGTTGGCATCGTTCTGGATCACGCCCTGACGCAACTTCGGCAACACCGGCACGGTCAGGGCTTCAAAGTGCTTCACGAAGTGGTCCACCAGAATCGGATCGCTCACCGCGCTCTTGTGGCGGGCGATGGTGTCGAGGTAGCGGTCGGGGTTCCATTCCAGTTCGCGATTCAATGCGGCGGGATGGGTGAAACCTTCGAGCGCGGAATCCAACTGGCCCAGAAAACGGCCCAGATCGCGCAGCAACTCCGGGGTTTGCGGCTTGACCTCCGCCAGCACCGTTCCCGGGAGGTAGGTGAGCAGGCGGACGAAGTGTCCGCCGGCGGAGGCGATGTGGTCGCTCTGGACTCTGGGAAGCGGCAGGTTGGGAGCATGCACCGCCAGCCAGGCCAGGGCTTGATTCTGCAGGTCGAGGACTTCACGCTGTTCCGCGGCGTTGGCGATCTTCAGGACGAATCCGTTTCCATCCGCGGCGAGCAGGAAGTTCTGGTCGCGCTCGCTGGGCAGCTCGCGCGCCTCGGCCTGCAGATCGTAGATCTCCCGCGCCAGCCGCACCGCGTCCGCTTCGTGAAAACGCATCGATCCATTCTAGGCCAGACCGGAGGGTTTCGGCATGGACGCCGCGAGGCAAAGAATGCGGTACAATCCTGAGTTAGAGGCTGTCTGTCAAAGAGGCCGCCATGTCTCGCTGGATGAGTTGCGGGATGGCGGTTCTGCCGGCTGGGGTTGCCCGACTTCTGTCTTTTCCCTCTTCTGCTCCATCAAGGAGATCAGGCCATGAATTCCACGCATTGGACCGCGCTCGCTGTGGTTGTGTTTCTACTCGCTTACGGGTGTAGCCGAGGTTCGGAGCCCACGCCGCTGTCGGTGGTGGATCCCGCCAAGCTGAAGATGTTCGCGCCACTTCCGGAAACCATCCCTGCGAAGGCCGGCACCCTGGAATCGGCGCGTGCCACGCTTGGACGGATGCTGTATTACGATGTCCGGCTCTCCAAGAGCCAGACCATCGCCTGCAACACCTGTCACCAGCTCGACGCCTACGGTGTCGACAACGAACCCACCTCCGAAGGCCACAAGGGTCAGCGTGGCAACCGCAACTCGCCCACCGTGTACAACGCCGCCGGACACTTCGCGCAGTTCTGGGACGGCCGCGCCCGCGACCTGGAAGAGCAGGCCAAGGGTCCGGTGCTCAATCCGGCGGAAATGGCTATGTCCAGTGAGAAGCACGTGGTCGCCGTACTGAAATCCATGCCCGACTACGTGCAGGCTTTCCGCCAGGCCTTCCCCGAGTCCAAGGATCCAGTCACCTATCAGAACATGGCCAACGCCATCGGCGCCTTCGAGCGCGGACTGCTGACTCCCGCGCGCTGGGACAAGTTCCTGAAAGGCGACCAGGCTGCCCTGACCCAGGTGGAAAAAGCAGGCTTTGGCTCGTTTCTGGATGCCGGATGCGCCACCTGCCATTCCGGAGCCTTCCTCGGCGGCAATTTCTACCAAAAGCTTGGTCTCGCCAAGGACTATCCGGAGGCTCAAGACGCCGGCCGTTTCCACCTGACCAAGAACGATGCCGACCGCATGATGTTCAAGGTCCCCTCGCTGCGCAACATTGAAAAGACCGGGCCCTACTTTCACAACGGGCGCGTTCCCACGCTGGAGCAAGCTGTTTCGCGCATGTCCGAGTATCAACTCGGCCGCCAGCTCAACGACAAGGAAGTCACTTCCATCATCGCTTGGATGAAGTCGCTGACCGGCGAACTTCCGGCGGAGTACATCCGCAAGCCGGAGCTGCCCAAGAGCACCCCGGCCACTCCCAAGCCGGAAACCACGGACTAAATGGACATGAGGAAGCGATGGAAGTCCATTGCCTGGGGCGTGGCCCTGGCGGCCGTGGCCATGCAGTTCATCCAACCGGCGCGGACCAACCCGCGAACCAATTCGGAGAACTCCTTTGAGGCGGAGGTTCAGCCTCCCCCAGAGGTATCGGCGATTCTGAATCGGGCCTGCCGCGACTGCCACTCGAACCAGACCACCTGGCCTTGGTATAGCCGCGTCTCGCCGGTGTCCTGGCTGTTGGCTCGCCACGTCCGTGAAGGGCGCGCCCATATCAACTTCTCCGATTGGCGCGGCCGGACCGCGGAAACCACCAACGCACGAATCAATGACGTCTGCACGGAAGCGAAGAAAGGCGAAATGCCTCCCTGGTACTACGTGCCCTTGCACCGTCAGGCCAATCTATCTCCCCGGGACGTCGACACGCTGTGCTCCTGGCACGCCGAGTTCGCGGTCCCCGTCACTGCACCCGACATGGGCGCAAAGTCGCGCCGAGATTGAATCGCAACCCTTGGCGGCGCGATTCAGGAGGAAACGAAGATGACACGCAGGGAACTGATGCAGGTTTTCGGAATGATGGCAGTGGCCCGCGATCTCCGCGGCGTTTCCGCGGACTTGAAGCAACGCGTGCTCGGACGCACCGGGCGGCCGGTGGTCCCCTTCGCCTTGGGCGGGCAGGCCTCCCTGCAATGGACCAGTCCGGGCGTTGATCCTGCCGACATCATCGTGCGCGCCGTGGAGTTGGGTGTGAACTACCTGGACAGCGCCAACGCCTACGGACCCAGCCAAACGAACTACGGCGAGGCTTTCCGCCGCCTGCATGTGGTCCCTGGCGAAGCCGGTTACAAGGGTGCATTGCGCGAGAAGCTCTTTGTGGCCACCAAGACCGGGCGGCGCTATGCGATCGATCGCACGCAGCCCACGGCCCGCACCGCGGTCGACGAGCTGAAGCGCTCGCTGACCCAGATGTTCGGTGACGGCCAGGGCTCCATTCCGGAGGGCGCCTACCTCGATTCCATCCAGATGCACAACTTGACCAGCCTGCAACAGGTGGATCAGATCTATGAAAACTTCGACCGGCGCGACGACCGCACCGCCGAGCGCCTGGGCGCGCTGGCGGCGATGCTCGATTTCCGCGATGGGACCAACGTCACCGGGCTCAATCCCGAGAAGCGGCGCTGGATCCGCCATATCGGAATCACCGGGCACCAAAGCTCGCCGGTGCTGATGAACGCGCTGCAGCGCGACACCGGCAATATCCTGGACACGCTGCTGGTGGCCCTGAACGCCAACGACCGCCGCTACCTGTGCCATCAGAACAACGTGCTGCCGCTGGCCGCGGCCAAGGGCATGGGCGTGATCGCCATGAAGGTGTTCGCCGACGGCGTCTTCTACGGTAAGGAGCCGCGCTTCTCACGGTCGCCCGCTGATGTCTGCGTGAGTGTCGGCAAGGACGGTGCGATTCCCTCGGCCGACTTGGTGCGCTATCCGTTGGCTCAGGCCGGCGTGAGCTGCGCCATCATCGGGATTGGCAAAATCAACCGTGCCAACTCGCAGGACGACCAGATCGTAGCCAATTTGGCTGCTTCACAGATGGATACTGCATCCGCCCGCGAGTTGACCGACATCGAGGGCGACGTGGGCTGCCGGCACGGCGTCGAGACCAACTACTTCCAGGAACGTGCCCGCGGCCTCGTCCAGCCGTCAGACGTCACTGCGTCGCTCGACGGTGAACGTGTGATCATCCGCTGGCAGGGCGCGCTGGCCGGACCCCAGCCGCTGCGCTCGTATCGCATCTACGCCGGCGACCGCCAGATTGCCGCGATCCCATACCGTCCCCAGACTTCGCTGGCTCCGCTGGCCTATACCGTGCCGGCTTCCGCGGTGGGCTCGGCGCCCGTACGCGTGCTGGCGTCCGAGCAGCCGCCGTCATAGATTCACTCGCTTTTGGGCTCATCTAGCGGTAAAGTGAGCCCTCATGAGGAAACGAATCTCGATCCTTCTGCTCTTCCTGTTGGCTTTGGCGGCCGGGTCTCCTGCGCAGCCCGCCGATCCCGCAAGTGAACAGCGCCTGGCGTGGTGGCGGGAAGCTCGCTTCGGCTTGTTCATCCATTGGGGGCTGTACGCCGTGCCCGCCGGCGAATGGAAAGGCAAACTGATTCCCGGCATTGGCGAGTGGATCATGAACCGGGCCAAGATCCCGGTAGCTGAGTACGAGCGCCTGACCGCGCAGTTCAATCCGGTGAAGTTCAACGCCGAGGAGTGGGTCGCCGTGGCCAAGAACGCCGGCATGAAGTACATCGTGATCACTTCGAAGCACCACGACGGGTTCGCCATGTACCGCTCGGCGGCCAGCAAGTACAACATCGTCGACGCCACGCCGTTCCGCCGCGATCCGATGAAGGAACTGGCCGAGGCGGCCCGCAAGGCCGGTCTGAAGCTGTGCTTCTACTATTCCCAGACCCAGGACTGGTACGAGCCCGACGCTGTGGGCAACAACTGGGACTTTCCTGACGAGAGCAAGAAGAACTTCGCGCGCTATCTGGAAAACAAGGTGAAGCCGCAAGTGCGCGAGATCATGACCCAGTACGGCCCGATCGGCCTGATCTGGTTCGATACACCGCGCAACATGACAAGAGAGCAAAGTCAGGAACTCGCCGACCTGGTCCACAAACTGCAGCCGCAATGCCTGGTCAGCGGTCGCGTCGGCAACGGCGTCGGCGACTACGATTCCGCGGGCGACAACCAGATCAGCGTCGGACGCGTGCGTCGCGACTGGGAAACGCCGGTCACCTTGAACGACACCTGGGGCTTCAAGAAAGACGACAACAACTGGAAGTCGCCGGCCATCCTCATCCGGCAGCTTGCGCAGGTGGCCAGCCGGGGCGGCAACTATCTGCTGAACGTCGGTCCCACCGCCGAGGGAGTCATCCCCCAGCCGAGCGTGGAACGCCTCGCGGAAGTCGGGCAATGGATGAAGGTCAATGGCGATTCCATCTACGGCAGCACGGCCAACCCGCTGCCCTACGACCTGGCCTGGGGCGTCATCACCAGCAAGCCCGGCAAACTCTTCCTGCACGTCTTCGAGTGGCCAGGGAGGGAATTGGTGCTTTCCGGGTTGAAGACCAAGGTCAACCGTTCGTACTTGCTGGCCGATCGGGGGCGGAAGCTAGGCGTGAAGCAGCAGCACTCAGCAGTGCTCGACCACCACGAACTGCGCGTCGCGCTGCCGGCCCAGGCTCCCGATGTCCGCAACGCCGTGGTGGTGCTGGAGACCGCCGCACAGCCGGAAATGGACACTCGTCTTCAGCAGCAGCCGGATTCCACGATCACCCTGCCGGCTTATCTCGGTGAGATCCACGGCGGCGATCGACCGCAGCTCCGGCTCGACAGCCGTGGCGTCGTGGAGCGATGGGTGGATCCCAAGGAATGGCTAAGCTGGGAGTTTCAAGTGTCCCGAGCCGGCGAGTACACCATCGAGGTGATCACGTCGCAGCAGAAGTACGGCAACGGCTGGGAAGGCGGACATCGCGTGGCGGTCACGCTGGAAGGCGGCCTGGTGAAAGGCGCGGTCAACGATGATGGCCGTCTCGAGAATCCCAGCAATCCCTACTGGCCTTACGTGATCTCGAAGCTCGGCACGCTGACCATTGGCAAGGCCGGAACGAAATCGTTGGCGCTGAAACCGGAACGCATCGAGGCGCAGAAGAAGTTCGGGCTAACGCTGGTGGCGGTGAAGCTCGTGCCGAAGAAGAACTAGTCCGCAGATTTCGCAGATCGCGCCGATTACCGCGTGACCTCGCTCGCGCCCCGGCCGGGCATTCGCACTTTACGCAGCATCAGGTGCAGGTCCGCGAACTTCAAGTACTGCTCCCAATCGAAGGGCGCGATCTGGTGCTTCCCGGTGCGGTAGTGGAATCCGATGTCCGTGAGGATCGGCTGGTTGAGCGGCGGCATCTCGGTGACCTCGAGACCACGCTTGCCCAGCAACCGATAGACCGGTCCGGCGGCCACCGCGGCCAGAAACTCGCCTTTCGGGTCGGCCCAGCGGTCATCTTCCGCAGTGGCCAGGTACACGGGCCGAGGCGCAATCAGCGCTATCAACTCGTGCGAATCCACGGGAAGCTGGTCCACGTGATCGCCGAAACGCAAGTGATTGCGAGCGAACCAGAAGGGGAATCGGGTATTCAAGGCCTTGACCGTTTCGCCGTATTTGCGGCGTGCCAATGACGCGCCGCCCTCGCCGGAACAATTGGCAAAGACCATGGCGAAACGTGTGTCGCGCGCGCCTGCCCACAGCACCGCCTTGCCTTGTCGTGAATGGCCCAAGATCGCCACGCGCCCGGCGTTGATGTCGGGATCCGTCTCCATGTAGTCGAGCGCCCGGCTGAGTCCCCAGCCCCACGCGGCAATCGCGCCCCAGTCCGCAGCGTCAGGCTCGGTTTGGCCGGGTTTGGCAAAGAGTCTCCGGACGCCGTGCGGCCAACCGCCGTCGAAGTCCGGGTCGATGTCGCCGTA
>CAYPHP010000137.1:0-1787 GCA_964410045.1 uncultured Acidobacteriota bacterium
CATCGAAGATCCCATCGAGTTCCTGCATCGCGACAAGAAGGGTTTCGTCAACCAGCGCGAAGTGGAAGTGGATACCCACAGCTTTTCGACGGCCTTGCGGGCCGCCTTGCGCCAGGACCCGGATCTGATCCTGGTGGGCGAAATGCGCGACCTGGAAACCATCTCCACAGCCCTGTTGGCCGCGGAAACCGGACACATGGTCTTTTCCACGTTGCACACTTTAGACGCCACCGAGACCATCCAGCGCATCATCGCCGTGTTCCCGCCTCCCGAGCAGAAGCCGGTGCGCCTCCAACTCGCTTCGACGCTGAAGGCCATCATTTCGCAGCGACTGGTGCGCCGGGCCGACAACGCCGGCCGCGTGCCCGCCGTGGAAGTGCTGGTGGCCACGGGTTACGTGCGCGATTGCATCATCAACCCCGACAAGACACGCTTGCTGAAGGACGCCATCGCCCAAGGCACCTCTCAGTACGGCATGCAGACGTTCGATCAGTCGCTCTACGATCTCTGGGACAGGAAGCTGATCACTTTCGACGAAGCGCTGCACCAGGCGTCCAACCCGGACGACTTCAAGCTGCGCTGCGCCGGCGTCAGTTCGGCGGCCGATGCGGCCCGCGATCAGATGCGGCAACAGGCGGTGCACGCCAAGCTCGACCGGTGAGACTCAATTTCGGATCGCGGATTGCCGGCTGAATCCGCAATCCGAAATCCGAAATCCGCAATTCACTATGCTGGCTCTGCTCAAGCGGCGGTCTTACCGCGTCATCCTGACCGCCAACTTGATCTCCATGATCGGCAGCGGCATGAATCATGCCGCGATCATCTGGTTTGTGCTGGAACAGACCGGATCGGAGAAAATGGTGGCTCTGTTGGTGTCAGTGATCACCCTGCCTTCGCTCTTCTTCCTGCCATTCAGCGGTGTCCTGATTGACCGTCTGGACCGCCGCTACACCAGCATGACCTTGGACATCGTGCGCGGCCTGGCGGTCGCCGCAGTGGCAGTGTTGGCGCTGATCGGCAAGGCACAGGTCTGGCATATCTACGCCATGGGCGTGGTTCTGGGACTGGGCGCCTTCATGTACTGGTCCAACCTGGCAGCGCTGACTCAGGAATTCGTCGACCACGCCGATGTCGTACCCCTGAACGCGCTGGTCATGGGCGGGGCTCATTCCGGATGGGCGCTGGCAGGCGCCGCGGTCGGCTTCCTCTACCAGCAGTTTGGCCTTGGGGGAGTCCTGGCCCTGGACGCCGCCAGCTACGGCATCTCCGCGCTCCTGATGTTTACGCTGCGCCAAGGGAAGCACTTGGTCCACCACGAAGGAGTTGCAGCAGCCGGATCGACGGATGCAACGTTCTCCCTGCAAGTTTTCAACCGGGACTTCCTGGGTGGAATTCGCTACGCCTTCTCGCACCGGCGGGTCCTGCTGCTGGGCCTGGTGTCGTCCCTGTTTACTGCCGGAATGATGAGCCAGCAGGTCCTCACGGCCCCACTGAACATGAAGATCCTGAAGACCGGCGCGGTGGGCTTCGGCTACTGCAACGCAGGCTGGAGCCTGGGCGCGATTCTCCTGAGCGCCTACGCCGGAACCGCTCTCCGCCAGGGCGGCAAGATCCTGACCGTTTTGTGGATGTCGCTCCTGCTGGGCGGCGTGGCCTGCGTGGCGTCGCCGTTCTCCGGGTTCCTGGCGGTTGCGGTGTTCTGTTATTTCGTGATGGGCGCCGGCCGGGGCATTGGCGGCATCGGCGTCAGCAGCGAGTTGATGCGCGAAGTTCCCAAGCCGCTGATG
>CAYPHP010000137.1:1797-8352 GCA_964410045.1 uncultured Acidobacteriota bacterium
ATCGCTCTGCAACTGGTGCTGACTATGGGTGTCGGGTGGCTCAGCGAACACCTTTCACTGGTCAGCGGATTCTATCTGGTCGGGGCCAGCTATTTCGCCGCCGGAATCCTGGCCTGGATGGTCACCCGCATTCCGGCCCCGCCGGTGATTCCCCCGGAGGAGGAAGAGCCGGTGTTCACTCACGCCGAGCCTGCCGAGCTATGACGTGGCTGGCGCGGCTTTCCCCATCGAGAGTTTTAGCAGCGGAGGCGCCAGCAGCGTCGTCGCCATCACCATCATCACCACCGAGGAGAACAAAGCGTCATCCACCACGCCGAGCGATTTCCCGATGCTGGCGAAGATCAGGCCCACTTCGCCACGCGGCATCATGCCCAGTCCGATGGAAAGCCGCCGGTAGCGCTTGGGCGCACCCAGCCCGGCCAAAAGTTTGCCGGCGACCGCGCAAAGGGTGATCGCTCCGGCCTCCATCAGCAGGCGGGGATCGCCAAAAGTTTCGAGCTTCACCTGTAATCCCATCAGTACGAAAAACACCGGCACCATAAACGATTCCAGCGGCTGGAGAACCTGGTGCACCGGCTGGCCCGGCACCTTGTCGAAGAACAACTCTTCCAGAATCAGCCCGGCGGCAAAGGCTCCAACGATCGTGGCCAGCCCGATTTCGCTGGCCAGCCAGGAGAGCAGGAAGGCAAAGCTCAGCGCGAACAGCATGCGCACGTTTTCCAGGCGAATGCGCGCCAGCAAGGCCAATGTTTTGGGCGCCAGCCAAAGCCCCAGGCCGATCACCGCGCCCAGGAAACCAACCGCCTTAAAGGTAATCGTTGCGGTGGACAACAAGCCCACGGTCCCGGTGCTGACCAAGCCGCTGACCACCGCCAGCACAATCAGCCCTAGTACGTCGTCAATCACCGCGGCGCCCAGCACGACGTTGGCTTCCGCCGTCTGGCTTCGCCCGAGGTCCCGAAAGACTCGCGCGGTGATCCCCACGCTGGTGGCCGTGAGGATTGCGCCAACGAAGATGGCACCCTGCAGGGAGACCGCCGGGAGCAGCACTTTGACCACGCCCAGACCCAGCAGAAACGGCGCCACCATGCCAATGACCGCCACCTGCAAGGCCACCCGGCCCACCTTGCGCATTTCATGGACCGTGGTTTCCAAACCCACCAGAAAGAGCAGTACAATCACGCCGAGCCGCGAGAGCAAATCGGTGAACTGGTAAACGGAGAGAGCGGCGACGGCTTGCGGTCCACCCAGAACCTCCAACAGCCGGGGCCCAGCCGAGTTTCCGAGGATTTCGCGGGCGACCTCCGCTGCCGTCTGCTGACGGGTCAGCGTGGCCTCAATGATCGTCCCGATCACGGTGCCCTCGCGTAGGACCGTCAGGATGGGATTGCCCAGGAAATATCCGGCATTGCCCGCGACCACGCCGAACAGCAGTTCACCTAGCACCGGCGGCTGGCCGAATTGCTTGGCGACTCGCCCTCCAAGGGCCGCACCAAAGCCGATGAACAGCATCGCCACCAGGATCGGGGCGACCGGGTCCGCGGCGACAAACAGGCCCAGAAGTGGTGGGGGGAACATTAAGTCAATCTATCAGAACCGGCTCAGCCGCCGGCCAAAACCGGAAGGACCTGGCCGATCTCGGAATGGATCACGGCGTCGGCAACTTCGTCAAGTGGGGTGGGATCTCGGTTGAGGATGATCAAGCGCGCGCCACGCTGCTTGGCCAGCAGCGGCAGGCCGGCAGCGGGTTGCACCACCAGCGACGAGCCCACCGCCAGGAACACTTCGCACGCCGCGGCGGCCGCTGCGGCCCGCTGCATCTCGCGCTCCGGCATGGGCTGTCCGAAGGAAATGGTGGCGGGCTTCAGAAGTCCACCGCACTCCCTGCATTCCGGCGCGGAGTCCCCGGCCAGCACGCGGCCCACCGCTTCGTCCATGGAGATGCGACGGCTGCAACTCAGACAAACGGCTTCCACAGTGGTACCGTGCAGTTCCACCACCAGATCCGGGTTGCTTCCGGCGCGCTGATGCAGTCCGTCAATGTTCTGGGTGATGAGGCAGCGCAGTTTCCTCGATTTCTCCAGTGTAACAAAGGCCAAGTGGCCGGCGTTGGGGCGGGCATTGCGCATGTCCGGCCAGCTTTCCACCTTCTGCCGCCAGTACTCCACGCGATCTTCGCGGTTGCTCAGGAACTCCTGGAAGTACACGGTCCGGTTGCGCGACCACACGCCGCCGGGACTGCGGAAGTCCGGCACGCCGGATTCCGTCGAAATCCCCGCCCCGGTAAAGCCGACGACTCGGTTGCTGTCCGCGATCCAGCGGCGTGCTTGTTCGACGCTCACGCCTCATGGATACCACAATGCGCAGAAGTTTCACGCAAAGACGCAAAGGCGCAAAGAACGCCAATACGTCTCTAGGGGTTAGCGCCGCCGCCGACCGCTTCGAGTCTGGCAGCCTTCCATCTGGCCCACGCCTCTGCGCTGGGTCGGAGGAAGGTCAGGTCAGTGGCAGTCTGCTCGACTTGAAAGACCGCCAGGGTTCGCCCCTGGTAGCGGAACTCGTGCCATGCGCTGCCGTCCTTCTCAGGTGGCCACGGCAGACCTGCGCGCAAGCTGCCGCCGCCGTAGGTGGCGGTAAAGCGGCCTTGCTCGTCGGTCCAGACTTCGGTGGGCGCGACGCGATGCGTGTCGGGAGCGTTACTCCCGGCTTCGACAACCAGTTCCAAGCGCCGCCGTCCGGCGACCGGACGCCCTCCCGCGGTGCACACCTGAAAGCGGACATCGCGTACGGTTCCCCAGTAGACCGGCGAGCGTTGCTCGCCGAGCGCAATGGCTGTTCCCTGTACCGCGCGAACGAGTCCAACGCGAGCGCACAACTCCAGATTCTTCGGTTCGGCCGCCAGGTTCACCGATGCCAGCAACATTCCCAGGATCCAAGCAGTGGTTTTCATTTGCCCACTCCTTTCAAGTCTGACCGGTCAGCCTTAATCTGACCAGTCAGTCAAATATCAAGCCAAATTTTTTTCAGCCCTGCAAGTACCGAAGCAGGGCCACTTCACACCGTTGTTGGTAGTCTTCGAACGATTTGTTCTCGTCGAACAGCCATTGCAGCATCAGCCCGTCAACAATCGCGCGGAGCACGGCGGGGTCGGCTTCCGGCCGGAACAGGCCCAGGCGTACGCCCTCGCTGATGATCTGCGCGTCCATGGCCAGGCAGTTCTCGTAGAAGCGCGCGTTGAGTTGCTTGAAAGCCTCCTGTCGCGTCCCCATCGAGAGCAGGTCAAGGTACGCCTGGTAGAACTTGCGGTTGGCCTTGGCGCTGACGTAGGTAGTCCGGACGATGGCCCGGACCTTCTCCACCGGGTCGGATACCGTGGCCACGGTTTCGCGGAGCCGGTCGCGCAGCATCAGGATCGAGTGCTTGAAGGCGGAGAGAAAGAGGTCTTCCTTGGAGCGGAAGTAATACAGCAGCACGCCTTTGCTGACGCCGGCCCGTTGCGCGATGTCCTCCAGCGTGGTCTCCGAGAAGCCCTTCTCGGAGACCTCCTGGAAGGTGGCGCGGATCAGTTCGGCTTTCCGAACCTCCTGCTGTTCCTCGACTGCGATACGCGGGCTCACGTTTGACTCGCTGGTCAGATTATCTTCCTCCCGGCCAGTTGTCAAGCGGAAAAATTGCGGGTGTACAATGCCTTTATGGCCAGTGTTGGTTGGGGCACAGTCGCGGGGGCGCGAGGACGTTGGGCGGAACGCACGGCGGTCTGGACCCGGGCGGCGACAGAAGCCATTCTGGAAGCAAGCCACCTGCGACCGGACATGCACGTCCTCGACTTGGCCAGCGGTCCCGGCGATCCGGCAATTCCGATCGCCGCGGCGCTTGGCCCTGCAGGAGCCATCATCGCCACCGACCCTGAGCCGGAAATGCTGGAGGTGATCCGCGAGCGAGCCGCGGCGCGGAGGTTTTCCGCACTCTCCTGTCAACAAGCTGCGGCCGAGCGTCTTCCATTCCCCTCGGCCACGTTTGACCTGGTCACCTGCCGTTTTGGAGTGATGCACTTCAGCGACCCGGCCCGCGCCATTCGCGAAGCACACCGCGTGCTGGTAGGCGGAGGACGTTTGGTGCTGCTGTCTTGGGGACCCTGGCGGGATTCCGACCAGTTTCCCGCGACTCTGGCTGTGGTGGCGCGGCACCTGCCTGATGTTCCGGACATCGCCGGCAGTCATCAGTTTCGCTTCGCCGATCCCGAACCCTTGGCCGCGCTCTTCAGGCAAGCCGGCTTCCGACACTCGTCGGCCGAATTCCGGGATGTGCCCTGGTGCTGGCCGGGAACGGCTGCGGAAGTCTGGCAGTGCATCCAGGAAACGGCCGCGGGAACCACGCGCAAGATGCTGGACGCCATCCCCGCGGACCGCCGCGAGCAAGTGGATCGCGAGGTGCTGGAGGCGATCCGCAAGTACGAGTCCGGTGGCGCGGTGCATTTTCGCGCGCGGCTGGTTCTGGCGTGCGGGGAAAAGGGCTAATGGCCCGTTCGCGCCAGCCACGGCGTCTGAACGCCGCTGAACTGCAGCATTACGCGGTCCAGGCCTTGGCGCGGCGAGCACGATCCATCGCCGAGTTGCGCCGGCTCCTCGAGCGTCGCGCTTCGGATCCAGCTGACATTCCCACGGTGCTGGACAAGCTCAAAGAATACGGATTCCTCAACGACGAGCGCTTCGCCCAGACCTACGC
This sequence comes from uncultured Acidobacteriota bacterium, assembly GCA_964410045.1. GTDB lineage: Bacteria > Acidobacteriota > Terriglobia > JAJPHL01 > JAJPHL01 > CAYPHP01. The sequence continues at coordinate 6,523 of CAYPHP010000137.1, forward strand.
CTCCTGGCGTCTGGAGAACAACCGACTGGGGCGGAGGCGCGTCGAGCGCGATCTGCGGGCCCACCTGGTAGCCCCGAAGCTGGCCAAGAAAGCAGTTACCGATATCTACGACGAAGTGGACGAGCCGGCGTTGCTGCGCGAGCACATGGCCAGGCGTCTTCGCCATCGCGGCGCGCCGAAGGACCGTCGTGGCGTGGCCTCCCTGTATCGTCACCTGATCGGGGCCGGTTTTTCCCCGACCCACATCATTCCCGAGTTGCGACGGCTCTCCAAAGGCGACACGGCCTGGCTGGAGGAAGTGGAAGCCGAATGAGTAATGCGACCGTCCAGGACTGCTTCTAGCAGCGGAAGCATGTGAACGACCCGCTTGGCGCGGATCACCCAGTCCCATAGCGGCTCGAACTTTTTCCATCCCGTTGCGTAGGCCGCGTGGCGCAGCCGATCTTTCCAATTGGTGTGGCTCAGAGCGCCGCGGAAGATGTTCCCCCACTGGTAGAAATCACGATACGCCCGCCAGTATCCGGTCTCGAGCGCCGTGGTGGTCATCCGCGCCGGACGATAGACAGCATGGCGGGTGTCGTAAAGGTCCCAGCGGTTGTGCAGGACCCGCCCTTCGTTCTCGATGCGCTGGCGCAGGCCGGTGCCGGGATAGGGAGTCAGGATGTGGAACGTGGCCGTTTCGATTCCCTGCACCACGGCCCAGTCCACAGTGCGCGCGAAGACGCTCTCGTCGTCTTCGTCCATGCCGAACACAAAGCTGCCGTTGATCATCACTCCCAGGCCGTGGAGGCGCCGGATCGCAGCGTTGTAATCGCGATTCAGGTTCTGCCGCTTGTCGTGATCGCGAAGGTTGGCGGCGCTGATGGTTTCAAAACCCACGAACAGGCTGCGCAGCCCGGCGGCTGCGGCCTTTTCGAGCAGGCCCGGAGCTAGCACCGAGTTCACCGTGCCGGCCGCCTGCCATAGACGGCCCATGCCGCGCATGCCCTCGAACAGAGCAGCGGCGAAACGGGGATTTCCCAGCAAGTGATCGTCGAGGAAGTAGAGATGCCGGCCCGGAAGGCGCTCGATCTCCGCAAGAGCGTCGTCCACCGTCTGGGTGTAGAACGAGCGGCCGCCCTCGAAGAATCCTTCTTTGTAGCAGAAGTCGCAAGTGTGCGGGCAGCCGCGCGAGACCACGATGGAATTGGGCACCAGGTAGAGGTGGCGGCGGATCAAGTCGCGGCGGATCGGCGGCAATCCGCGCAATGTCCGCACCGCGGATCGGTAGATCTTGCCGGGACGCCCTGCCCGGAAGTCGACCAGGAACTGCGGCCAGACGTCCTCGCCGGGACCAAGGAAAACTGTGTCAGCGTGGGCAGCAGCTTCGTCGGGTAGCGAAGTCACGTGCAATCCTCCTAGGCAAACGTATGCGCCGCGGGCCCGATAGTGGTCCGCCAGCTCATACGCCCGGTACGCGGAGGTGATGTACACCTGGATCACCACCAACTCCGGGTCGTCGTCTAGGCGCACCGGCTGAACGTGCTCGTCGTCCAGCGTCACTTCGTCGTCGGGATCGAGATACCCGGCCAGCGTCGCCAGGCCTAACGGGGGAAACAGGGAGTACTTGATGGGCCGGAACAGAGGGCTGGTGCACTCGGTCAGGGCCGGCAGAATCATCTTCACACGCATACCGGGCAGGATATGCCAAGTACTTTGCAGTGTAAAGTGTATTCGAGTCCCGCGATGAAAGCCCCGTATAATGGAAGATTCCCTATGACTGGTAACGAAATCCGTCAGAACTTCCTGGACTTTTTTGCGGCCCGCGGGCATCGCGTGGTCAAGTCATCG
>CAYPHP010000138.1:0-8332 GCA_964410045.1 uncultured Acidobacteriota bacterium
CGCGGAAGCCGACAAGTACTTCAAGGACTACTACGTGGCTGAGGCCATGACCGCGACCCTGGTGGGCGACGTCGACCCCAAGGAGGCCAAGCGCCTGGCGGAAGCCTACTTCGGCCGGTTGCCGAAGCGTCCGAAGAAGGATCCGGTCCGCACCCAGGAGCCGCCGCAGGAAGGCGAGCGCCGCGTGGGCCTGGAGGCCCAGTCGCAGCCGTTCGTGATCATGGGGTACCACAAGCCCTCGGCGATCGACAAGGATTCCGCGGTCTTCGACGTGATCACCGACATCCTGGGCGGCGGGCGCACCTCCTGGCTGTACAAGAGCCTGGTGCGCGATAAGAAGATCGCGGTGGCCGCGCAAGCCATCACCGGCATTCCCGGCAACAAGTATCCCGGCCTATTCATCTTCTTCACCGTGCCCAGCCCCGGCAAGACCACCGAGGAGAACGAGAAGGCCGTGGAAGAACAGATCGAACGGCTGAAGAAGGAAAAGGTCAGCGCCGAACTGCTGGACCAGGTGAAGACGCGGACGCGCGCCGCCGTCCTTCGCCAGTTGCGGTCCAATAGCGGCATGGCCGGCGGCTTGGCCGAGACCCAGGCGGTCTACGGCGACTGGCGGCAGATTTTCCGGGACATCGACGAGATCGGGAAGGTCACCGCGGAGGATATCCAGCGCGTGGCCAATCAGTATTTCCAGAAGAAGAACCGGACCGTGGCGGTGATCGTGCCTCCGGGAAAGAGTTCCTAACCACAGAGGCACAGAGGACAAAGAGATGAAGAAAGTTCTGAGCGCAATCCTGTTTAGCTCGGTGATGTTGGCTGCCCAACCGGCGAAGGCGCCCGCCAAGGCCGCCGCGCCGGCGAAGACCGCGCCCCAGGCAAAGTCCTGGGACAAGCTGGCCTTCCCCAAGCTGGGCGAGGTCAAGCTGCCGGAGATCAAACGCTATGAACTGGCCAACGGGCTGAAGCTTTTCCTGGTGGAAGACCACCAGTTGCCCTTGATCGATGGCCGAGCCATGATCCGCACCGGCGCGCGCTGGGAACCTGCCGAGAAGGCCGGGCTGGCCAGCGTCTTTGGCCAGGTGATGCGTAGCGGCGGCACAAGGACGCTCACCGGCGACGCCATGGACGAGCAACTGGAAGCCATCGCCGCATCCGTGGAGAGCGGGATCGGCTCGGATTCCGGCACCGCTTCGTTCTCAACCCTCAAGGGGAATGAAGACAAAGTCTTGGCGCTGTTTGCCGACATGTTGATGAACCCGGAATTCCGCCAGGACAAGATCGACCTGGCCAAGATCCAGGTGCGGGCGGGCATTTCCCGCCGCAATGACGACGTCGGCCAAATCGCCGGTCGGGAGTTCCGCAAGCTGCTCTACGGTGCGGATACCCCCTACACCTTGCAGACCGAGTACTGGACCCTGGACGCCGTCACCCGCGCAGACCTGCAGGCATGGCATCAGAAGTATTTCCACCCCAACAACACGCTGCTAGCGGTGTGGGGCGACTTCAAAGCCGACGAGATGAAGGCGCGGATCGAAAAGGCGTTCGCCTCGTGGCGGAAGAAGGACCGCCTCGACCTGCCTCCGGTGCCGCAAGTGGATTCTCCGCGCCGCGCCAGTATGAATTTCATCCGCAAGGATGACGTGAACCAGACCAATCTGCGCATCGGGCACATGGGCGGACGATTTGATGATCCCGATTATTTCGCCACCAGCGTGATGGCCGAGATCCTGTGCGCCGGCGGCTTCTCCAGCCGCCTGACGACGACGATCCGCACCAAGATGGGATTGGCGTATGCCGCTGGAGGTTCCTGGTCCGCCGATTACGATCACGCCGGGACTTTTTCGATCCGCGTGGACACCAAGTCGGAATCCACGGCCAAGGCGATTGAAGCGATTCTCCAGTTGATCCGCGAGTTCCGTGAGAAGGAAGTGACCGACGAGGAGTTGAAGGTAGCAAAGGAATCCATCCTCAACGGCTTCGTCTTCAATTTCCAGGGGACTGGACAGATCGTCAACCGGCTGATGGCCTATGAGTATTACCACTATCCGCCGGACTTCCTGGACAAGTACAAAGCCAACGTCGAGAAGGTGACCAAGGCCGACGTGTTGCGCGCAGCGCAACGCTCGCTGCAACCAGACCAACTGGTGGTGCTGGCGGTCGGACGGGACAAAGACTTCGACAAACCGCTGGAAAAGATCGCCCACGGCGGCGGCCGCGTGAACGCCTTGAAGATCGACATTCCCGACCGGAAACCGGGGACCGAAGTAGCCAAGGCCATCGTCGATCCGGCGGCCATGCAGCGCGGCCGGCAGATCCTGGCGCGCGCCGCCGAGTTCGCCGGAGGCGCCGAGAAACTGAAGGCCTTGAAAGACATGGAAACCGTGGCCAACGCCAAGCTTTCGTTCGGCGGACAGTCTTTCGAGGGCACTCTGAAGAACACGCAGGTGTTTCCGCAAGTGACGCGGCAGGAGATCGTCCTGCCCATCGCCACCATCGTCAGCTTCTTCGACGGCAACACCGGCTGGTCGCAGAACCCGGGCGGCGTGCAGAACATCAACGACCAGCAGAAGAAGGAGTCGCTGGCCAGCGTGTTGCGGCACACGATGAACCTGCTGAGCGGCTACGGCAGTCCCACGGTGGCCTTTGAGAAGCGGGAGGGCGAACTCGACGTCCTCCAGGTGACCAAGGACGACGTGATGTACCGCGTCTTCGTGGACGCGCAGGGTCGCGTGGTCAGGAAGGCCTACCGCGGTGTGGTGGCGGGGCCGCCGGCCGACGTCGAGGAGACTTACTCCGACTTCAAGGCTGTGGACGGCTATCAGATCCCGCACAAACTAGCCATCAAGAACAACGGCCAGCCGTTCCTCGAAGCGGAGATCACTGCCGTGAAAGTCAACGCGGGCATCGATGCGGTGAAGTTGGGTGAGAAACCGAAGTGATCCACGGATTGCGCGGATTACACGGAATCGGATTCCTTCTGTGTATCTGCGGAACCCTTGGGGCGCAGGATAAACCGCAAGAGCGTTACGAGTGGTTTCTTGAAGGCCGGCGCGGACCCGATGGACGCGTTCCCGGCGCGTTGCGGCTGGAAGCTTACAAGCAACTGGAACGGATGCGCCTTCTGGAGGCCGCCAAGGCGCGGCCCGGACAGAAGATTTCCGCGAGCGATTGGACGCTGATCGGTCCGCAGCCCACCATCGCCGGAAACACGCTCTATTCCGGACGGATCACCGCGATGGCCGTGGACCCTCGCAACCTGGACGTGGTCTACGCCGGCGCGGCGTCCGGCGGAGTCTGGAAAACCACCAACGGCGGCGCAACCTGGACGCCCCTAACCGACGACCAACCGTCTCTGGCCACAGGGTCGCTGGCGCTTGATCCGTCGAACCCCGATACCGTCTACGTGGGGACCGGCGAAGCCAACCAGTGTGGCGACTGCTATTACGGCGCGGGCATCCTGAAGTCCACTGACGGCGGCGCCAGTTGGACGAATCTGCCGGGACCGTTCGTGCAGCAGGGTGTGGGCGGCCTGGCCGTGCATCCCACCAACGGCCAGATTGTGCTGGCCGCAATCGCGCGGGCCAACGCCCCGATCCCGGATGCCGGCGGTATCTACCGCTCCACCGACGGCGCCGTGACCTGGCGGCGGGTGCAGTCGGGTTTTCGCGGCAACGACGTCTTCTTCGATGCGGTTGATCCCAACATTGCCTTTGCCTCCGTCTATGGCGCAGGCGTCTTCAAGTCCACGGACGCCGGAGTCACGTGGACGCCGATCAATGGATCGGCCGCGAACCCGCTGACGCTGGAGAACGCCGGACGCATCGCGCTGGCCCAAGCGCCCTCCCGGCCCGCCACCCTGTATGCCGCCATCGCCGACCTGGCGACCTCCAACAGCGGCGGCCTGTTGGGCATCTTCAAGACCACCGATGGCGGACAAAACTGGATCAAGCTGCAAGCGCCGAATTATTGCGGCCCGCAATGCTGGTACAACCTCGTGCTCAGCGTTTCCCCCATCAATCCCGACGTGGTCTACGCCGGCGGCGTGTCGATGATTCGCTCCCTGGACGGCGGGAACCAGTGGTCCACCGTGGGACAGATTCACGTGGATCAGCACGCTCTGGCGTGGGCGCCGGGCGCCAAGCGCCTCTACATCGGCAATGACGGAGGCGCATACAGCGCGGCCGACGGCAACGTCTCCCCGTTGGTCATCTCCAACCTGAATCAAACCCTGGCGATTACCCAGTTCTATCCCAGCCTGGCCATCCATCCCGCGGATGTGAACCTGAGCATCGCCGGCACCCAGGACAACAGTTCGCAGCGCTACTTCAACTCCACCTGGTCCACAGTTACTTGCGGCGACGGAGGCTGGTCCATCATCGATCCGAGCGCGCCGAGCACGGTCTACGTTACCTGCCAGCGCATTGATATCCGCAAGTCCACCAACGGAGGAGTCACGTTTACGGGCGGGCTCACTCGCGGCATCGGCAACGATGCGGTGCAATTCATTCCCCCGCTGGTTGCCGACCCCACCAACTCCCAGCGACTGTACTTCGGGACCGTGCGCGTTTATCAGAGCAACGACGGGGCCGGCTCGTGGGTGCCCGTGTCGCCGAGTCTCGCGTTCTCCACAACGGGTGGTTTGACCGCAATCGCGGTCGCGCCGAGCGATCCCAACACTGTGTACATCGGGGCGCGCCAGGGCGCCTTGCACGTGACCGCCAACATGAACTCGGGAAGCCCAACCTGGACCCGCATCGGCGCGGGTTTGCCGTCGCGCCTGGTCTCGCAGATTGTCGTGGACCCGTCATCGGGAGCCACCGCTTATGTCAGCTACCAGGGGTTCAACGGGTTGATTGCAGGTGATACGCCAGGGCACGTCTTTCGCACCAACGACCGCGGCGGGTCGTGGACCGATATCAGCGGCAACCTGCCCAACGTCCCAGTAAACGACCTGCTGCTCGATCCGGACTTGCCGGGGACGCTCTATGCGGCCACGGACGTCGGCGTGTTCCGCACCACCGACGAAGGGTTAAGCTGGACGCCGCTCGGCAGCAGTCTTCCCCGCGTCGTGGTGATGACCTTGCGCTTGCACCGGCCCACGCGAACCTTGCGCGCGGCCACGCACGGACGCAGCGTATGGGACCTGCAAGTGCCGCTACCCGCCGGGCGGAATTCCGCTCCGGGTCTGGCCTCAATCAGCCCGGCCAGCAGCCCCCTGGGGAATGCTCCCGTCCAGCTCACGGTTACCGGAGTCGGATTCCTGAGCGGATCGACGGCGCGCTGGAATGGGCAGGCCCGGCCGACCATCGTGAACAGCGCCACGCAAGTGACCGCCACGATTTCCGCCGCCGATCTGACGCCGGGCATCACCCGGGTTGACGTGGTGAATCCTGCCCCCGGAGGCGGCGCGTCGAATCCCCTGCGCTTCACCGTAGCGCCGACGCCGACAATGAATGCTGAGGGAACTGTAAACGCCGCCAGCTACGCGACAACTTTGGTTCCCGGCTCGCTGGCCTCGGTCTTCGGCGTCAACTTGAGTTTTGGCTCAGCCACAAGCGCAAACCTGCCGCTTCCGCTGCAGTTGGGCGAGGTCAGCGGGAGGATGGGCAATTCCGCTTTGCCGCTGGTGTTTGTCTCACCGCATCAGGTGAATTTCCAGGTCCCCTGGGAATTGGGCAACGTTTCGAACGCGTCCCTGGTCCTCAGCGTCGGTGGAATCGCCTCCGCTGCACAGACCGTGCCGTTGGCGAGCGCCGCGCCAGGGATCTTCACCGCCGGCGGAACGCAGGGCGTGGTCCTGATCGCCAACAGCAGCTTCTTGGCCGCGCCCGCCGGGGCCTTCCCCTCGGCGCGACCCGCGCAACGCGGTGAGACGATTTCCATTTTTGCCACCGGCCTGGGGACGGTCACGAACCGGCCTGCCAGTGGCGCAGCGGCGCCCGCGGACCCGCTTTCCCAGACCCTCAATCTGCCGGTGATTACGATCGGCGGCGTGGAGGCCGAGGTGACCTTCTCCGGACTGGCGCCGGGCTTCGCCGGACTCTACCAGGTCAACGTGAAGATCCCGGATACCGCGCCCACGGGCGGAAAGATCCCGCTGGTGATGACGGTACTCGGCCGGGATTCGAACACCGTGACGCTGGCTGTGGAGTAGGACCGCGCCTCATCCCTTCTTCCGGAAGATCTTGCTGAAGATTCCCCTCTTCTTGGGCTTCTCCGTCGGATCGTCCTTGGACTTGGTGCCGGGAGCGATGGCTGGAGCGCCTCCCGGATTGGCCTGTTTTTCCTCGGCGGCACCCTCGGTCTTGGGCTTGGCTCCCGGGGTGATTTCCTTGGCGCCTTCCGGCGGAGCGCCGGTGGCCGGCTGCAGCACGACGTTGCTTCCGGCTCCGCCCTCGGTAGGCGTGGGTTCCGGCGGCAGCGGCGGCTTGGGCACCGCCACCAGCAGCGGATCGCCGGTCTTCGCGGCCATGCTCACGTCCGGCCGCTTCTTCAGGATTCCGGACACCTGCTGGAACCGGCTCTGCGGGTCGCGATGCTCCGCCTCGTACTTCATGCGAGCCGACGCTTCCGGTTTGGCCTCGGGAATCGGCTTCTTCCATTCCCCGAGCTTGTGCTTCACCTCTTCGGCGCGCTCGCTCAGCGGATAGTCGGTGAGGATCTTGCTGTAGGAGCCTGCCGCCAGGTCGCGAAACTCCTTGCCTCCGCGCTCGTAGGATTGTCCGAGCATCCACAGGGCTTCGTCGGACTGGCTGTAGAACGGGTAGTTCTCAGTCAGGTCCTTCAGGCGCATGACCGAGGCGCGGTTCGAGCCCTTCAGGAAGTACTGGCGGCCGACGCGGAACTCGCCTTCGCCGATCACTTCCTGGACCTCGCGCAGACGCTGCTGCGCTTCCTCGGTGAATTTGCTGTTGGGGAACTGGATCAGCAGTTGCTTGAACTCATCCTGAGCGCGTTTGGCGTGAGTCGCGTCGCGGTCGGGCTTCTCCATCTGCTGATAGTGGATCATGGCCACTTTGAGCTGGGCCTCCACCGCTTCCTCCATGTTGGGGAAGAAGGTGATGAAGTCCTTGTACTCGGCCTCCGCTTGGGCCAGACCTGAAGTGCCGCCCTGCCGGTACCAGGAATCGGCGATGGCCAGCTTGGACTTGGCCAGGTACTCGCTGTCCGGGTACGTGTTGATCAAAGTCTGCAGGGTCAGCCGGGCAATCTCGTAGCGGCTTTTTTCCAGGTCGGTGACGGCGCGGTCAAACAGCGTCTTGTCGGGCTGCGCCGAATCGCTGGCAATGGGGTTCTCGTACTTCTTGCGGCCGCATCCGGCCAGCACCATGACGCCCAGAAGCAACAAGCAAAGCGAGATTCGTTTCATTTCGGTCCTCGATTCCGTGCCACTCAACATTGAACATGACAGGCCCGGTGGAGCATCTGCTCCACGGCCTGCTTGGCGTCGCCGCTATGGAAAATACTGGAGCCGGCGACGATCATCGTGGCCCCGGCCTTGACCACTTCCTGTACATTCTCTAGTGTAATCCCACCATCCACTTCAATGCGAAAATCCAGCCCTCGTCGGTCCCTGATTTCCGCCAGCCTCCGGATCTTATCCAGGGAGCGGGGAATGAACTGCTGCCCGCCGAATCCAGGGTTGACGGTCATGATCAGCACGTAGTCCACCAGGTCCAGCACTTCCGAAAGGGCTTCCACGGGCGTCCCGGGATTGATCACCACCCCAACTTCCGCGCCGCCCGCCCGGATCAGGTTCAAGGTGCGGTCCAGGTGCTGATTGCCCTCCTGGTGCACCGAGATCATGTCCGCGCCCGCTTCCAGGAACGCCGGAATGTAGCGGTCGGCGTTTTCGATCATCAGGTGGCAATCGAGCAGCAGATCCGTGGCTTTGCGCAGTGAGGCCACCAGCGGCGGACCGATCGTGAGGTTGGGCACGAAGTGCCCGTCCATTACATCGCAGTGGACCAGGGCTGCGCCGCCGGCCTTCACCGCGCGCACTTCTTCTCCCAGGCGCGAGAAATCCGCAGCAAGGATGGATGGAGCGATTTCTACCATGAACTCTTGCCTCATTGTACCACGGGCCTTCCCACCCTGGATGGATCGCGGTACCATGCAGGAGCCGATGAGCGAAAACTACAAGAAGAGCGGGGGCATGGGTTGCGGGGCCATGCTGTGGATCGTCGGAATGATGATCGCGGTGGTCATTTCGTGGGACAAGTATCACTCGGTCGTGTGGGCCACGGTACACGGGATCTTCGGCTGGTTCTACGTGATCTATAACCGGTTCCTGCAATAGCATGTGCCGACTCTTCGGACTGATGGCTCACGG